>NZ_AP031575.1:862500-1162500 GCF_040436405.1 Marinomonas sp. THO17
TGGAGAGCGGAAAGACTCGATGAGTAGATTTTTCAGATAACTCAAATACCAAGCGCGTTATTCCATCTTGCTGCGCAACTCGAATATCACGTACCTCAGATGCGACAACTTCCATAGACAGCATGGACGCCATCCAGAACAGAAAAATACTTAGTAAAGTTTGAAATTTAGTTTGCATATCAGACAGCTAGCAATATATATGAGACACACTATAACGGCTGAACCTATGGATCTCAATCAATCATAGAGTAAAGAATTTGACAGCTTAGCTTGCCAGGCTCGTTTGCCATTGCGTCATAACATGATCACCTTTATCAGTAAGGGATTTAATCAGCACATGTCGACCCTGGCGAATTAAGGAGAGGTGTACCACAAGATCGGCAGCTGGCAAAATACCTTGCCCCATTTCAGCCCATTCTATTAAACACAAACTCCGTTCGTTAAAATAATCTCGGATCCCCATGAATTCGAGTTCTTCAGGGTCCGCAACACGATATAAATCAAAATGATATACCTCTAAATCGGCTATCTCATAAGGCTCAACTATCGTGTAAGTGGGACTTTTTACTGGACCTTGGTAACCCATACCACGCAAAATTCCTCGTACCAGGGTCGTTTTCCCCATCCCTAAGTTACCTTCTAAATGAACCACACCACCTTGCAGCAAAGCAGCAGAAAACTCAGCGCCAAAAGCTTCCATATCCACTTCACCATAAATTTCTCTTTCTATTTGCATTCTTATATTAACCCTATATACCCGCACCTTTCTCTTCAACTGTGCAGAGTTATTCAAAACTCAGACAATTCTAATACACAAGACTTTTGAAACAAGCTCCGTTAGCGCATAATCGAATATTTTTGGACCGTTTCAATTAAGGCGTTTTATGGATTGGTTTCTTATTGGCTTAATCGCCATCGCAGTTTTCATTACAGGCATTTCAAAAGGCGGCTTCTCTGGTGCATTTGGCATTATTGCCGTGCCACTAATATCACTACAAGCCTCTCCAGTTTACGCCGCCGCCATCATGCTACCCATCTTATGTTTAATGGACATTTTTACCGTGCAAAAGTTTTGGCAAAAATGGAATAAACAGGAATTAATTAACTGTATTCCCGCCGCCATTGCTGGTGTGATCCTTGGTGGATTAACCGCATCATGGTTCTCAGCTGATTGGTTAAAACTCTTAGTAGGTATTATTGCAGTTGGTTTCAGTATCAATTCATGGCCGCGTCATAAGAGCACATCAACTAAGCGCCCTCTGAGTAAATTCGTCGGCAAATGCTGGTGTGTATTGAGCGGCTTTACCAGTTTTATCGCCCATGCTGGCGGGCCACCTTTAAGTGTTTATTTGCTGCGCGCCAATCTAGACAAAACCCAATACGTCGCCAGCGCTGCCGTCATCTTCACAGCCATAAACTATGTGAAACTCATTCCTTACAGCATGCTAGGACAACTCAATACAAGTAACATACTCGTATCTTTATGCTTCGCCCCACTCGCTTATCTCGGTGTACAACTGGGGGCTTGGTTGCACTATCGTATTTCTACAGGTTTGTTCTTTAAATGCATGTACAGTTTCTTATTTTTAACAGGTTGGAAGCTCATATGGGACGGCACTATTGCCTTATTCTAACCCCCAAAAAGCACTTAAAAAAATACCGCCCTTTAAAGAGCGGTATTTTTCATCATCTTACCTAAAAAGTGCTGCTTACAGAGCCAGTCCAAACATGGTTTTACGGTAATGCTTTAATTCATCTATGGACTCCAAAATATCATCCAATGCCAGATGGGCGCCAGATTTACTAAAACCTTCTAAAGCTTCTGGCTTCCAGCGACGAGCCAACTCTTTAATAGTACTCACATCCAGATAACGGTAGTGAAAGTAGGCCTCCAAGTTAGGCATGTAACGGTATAAGAAGCGACGATCCTGACCCACACTGTTACCACAAATTGGCGAAGCGCCTGCGGGAACATATTTCTCAAGAAAAGCAATGGTCTGTGCTTCCGCTGCTGCCATATCGATCTCAGACGATAAAACGCGTGCCGTTAAGCCTGACTCTCCATGATGTTGTGTACACCACTCATCCATGCCATCCATTACGGATTTGTCTTGATGTATCGCTAAATTAGGCCCTTTAGCCAGCAGATTCAAATCTTTATCTGTTACCACTGTGGCAATTTCAATGATGGTGTCTTGCTCAGGATCCAAGCCCGTCATTTCTAGGTCAATCCAGATTAAATTGTCTCTATTCAAACTCATACTCACTCAAATCCTTTATTATCAATGCCAAGCATTATACTCTATGCGCCTTACTATAGGATCAGAAAAGACGAATGTCGAAGCGAAAACTCACCAAACAACAAACTTGGCGCATTGAAAAAATTCAGCAAGAGCGCGTCGAAAGAACCAAGAAACGCAGTAACAAAGCAGAAGAATTGTTGCAATCTTCTGATCTTGGTCCTGAAACACAAGGCATGGTGATTTCTCACTTCGGCACTCAAGTGGAAGTGGAAGGCACTCAAGAGCCTTTTATTGGTGTCACTACTCGCTGCAACCTACGTGCAAACCTTGGTCAATTGGTAACAGGAGACCAAGTCATTTGGCGTCCTAAACAACAAGAAGGTGGTGTGGTAGTGGCCACCACGGAGCGCCATACCTGCTTGTCACGCCCCGATATGCACGGCCGTCTAAAACCGGTCGCCGCCAACATTGATCATATTGTGATTGTGATTGCCGCTGAACCTGTGGCGCATGCTAACTTGATAGATCGTTATTTGGTCGCAGCCGAAACCGTTGGTATTCCTCCGGTTATCTTGTTAAACAAGTGCGATTTAATCAATGACACTAACCGTGATGATTTGCAAATCCTAATGGCAACTTACCAGCAGCTTGGCTATCAAATCATTCGTACTTCCACTAAAGATCAAGCTGGAATGGAGTCCCTTTATCAATTTCTACAAGGCAAAACCAGTGTTTTTGTGGGTCAATCCGGTGTCGGCAAGTCGTCATTAATCGGCACCCTATTACCCGGCATTGAAATCAGCGTAGGTGAATTATCTCAAAAACGTAAAAAAGGCACTCACACCACAACAACCGCTCGTTTATTCCATATGCCAAAAGGTGGTGATCTCATTGACTCACCCGGCATTCGTGAGTTCGGTTTATGGCACATTAGTGAAGATGAACTGCTCAACGGTTTTATCGAGTTTCGTCCTCATATTGGCTACTGTCGCTTCCGTGATTGCGCCCATGAAAAAGAGCCAGGCTGCGCTATCTTAGAAGCGCTTGAAAAAGGTGAGATTAGCCAACACAGATTTGAAAGCTACTTAAGAATCAAACAATCAATTCAAGACAATCAAAACAACTATTAAATGATTCAATAAAAGGATACAAAAAAACGAGCACACAGCTCGTTTTTTTATTGATAGACACTATATCGGTAAATCCATCACTTCATCAGAATACCGTTTCAGGCGTTAACTTAATATCTGACTGTTTAACAGCGTTGCCGAAATTACGACGATTTTGCGCCAATAATTTACGATAGGCTTCATCGGTTAACAAAGTAATCGTAATACGTCGGTTCTCAGGGCTGGCGGTATTAAATCGATTGTATGGCACAGTATCACCTAAGCCGACCACCTGTGCAAAACGATTATCGGTAACACCTCCTTCCTCCAGAATTTGACGGGCCGCATTTGCGCGTAACGCCGATAAATCCCAATTATCCAAACCGCTGGAACCAGCATATTTCGATGAATCCGTATGGCCACTGATCACAATGGGGTTTTTCACCCGATTAAACAGAGGTGACATGGTCAGCAAAGTATTTTCTATGTCAGGCATCATACGTGCACTGCCACGTTCAAACATAGGCTTATCTGGCGTTTCCAAAAGAGTAATTCGCACTCCGATTGGAGTCACTTCTATACGTAAATTCCTTTGCTCGGCCAAAACAATGTTATTTTGCTCTAACTCTTGCTGAACCAAATCATTTAACGATTTCGAGTCCGAAGATGCATCCCCATTGCCCACCATAGATTCATGAGAAGGTACATCCGTACTGCCAGGTTCTGGCAACTGCAAATCCAATTTTCTCTCTACACTCATAGCAGGACTGCCACCCAAATCAATCGGATTGGCACTAAAACCTGCCGTGCCTGCCCCCATTGGATCCTGAAAATAACCCTGAATGACTTTTCGCTCTTGAGGTGTCGTTACACTGAGTATCCATAACACCAAAAAGAATGCCATCATTGCCAAAGCAAAATCCGCTAAAGCAATTTTCCAGGCGCTACTGTGATGCCCACCTTTTTTAACTTTTTTGACTCGTCGAATAATTAAGCTATTGGAACCTAAGGCCATATTTTCCCCCTAAGAGCAGCTCATCGCCTTAGCGATACTGCTGAAGCTCAATCGACAATTCTACAAAACTTGGACGCATTTCTGGAGGCAGCAATTTGCGACCTGTTTCAACCGCTACTGGTGGCGCATAACCAGACACCACAGAGTTCAAGCTCGCCTTGATACACAAATAAGCCTTCAATTCATGACTACCCAAAGTTTCAAGATGAGCAGCTGCTGGGCCAACAAAACCGTAGCCTAAAAAAATACCCAAAAAGGTACCCACCAAAGCCGCAGCTACATGATGCCCTATTTCTTCTAAAGGACCGCCAATAGCCCCCATGGTAATAACAATCCCTAATACCGCAGCAACAATACCAAAGCCCGGTAAGCCTTCAGCCACACGATTCAGAGCATGGCCTGGTTCCACTAATTCTTCCTGAATCTGTTCTATTTCATTATCCATAATGGCTTCAATTTCATAAGCGGGTAACCCGGTTAAAGTGAAAATACGGTAATTATCGGTGAGGAACTCCACTATTTCGTGGTCACGAACCACATCAGGAAAACGATGAAACAAGTCACTGGTAAAAGGCGATTCAATGTCTTCTTCAATAGACAAAAATCCCTCTTGACGACTTTTCTGAAACAGACAATACATCAAACCTAATAACTGAGAATAAAAACGTTTATTGTGCCGACTTCCCGTAATCACTTGCGGTAGCATAGTAAAGACTTTTTTCTGAACAACGAAAGGATTCGCTACCATAAAGGCCCCTAATGCGGCACCACAAATAATAATGACTTCAAAAGGCTGCCATAAGGCCAATAACTGTCCATGTGCGGCCACGTATCCTGATACAACACTGATAATTACGACTAGCAGGCCCGCTATTGCAAACATAATTTTACTTCCTTAATACTGACAAAGTATGCTCTTACATAAATATACAGTATGATTAATCTGATACGAAGTATAAGAGCATGATGCATACTTATAAACAACCGAGTGAGCAAAGTCACCTTTTATGAGCAGCAAATCTCCATCGGGCCTAAATGCATGGCTGAGTTTTCTTCAGACAAAAAAATTTCCAGTGCGAGCTGGTAATTTGGCTCGCCTAAAGGCGCAAATAGTACGTCAAGAAGACACACTTGAAAGTATGCAAAAGAACATCGCCAGCGACCCGCTTCTCGCCTTCGCTATTTTAAATGAAGCGAATCGCATCGTACCCAATAGGCACACTGAAATTAATACCCCATTCCATGCGGCGACTATGGTGGGAATGAAAGGCATCCACAATTTATTTAAGCATTTTGATGCTTACGAAACCCGCAACCGTAAATTACCCGAGCGTCTAAAAGCCTTTATCAGAGCGATTCAAACCAGCTATGAAGCCGCGACCATTGCCCGTCACTGGTCAATTGAAAAATTAACCAGTCACGAGGATGATATTTTTTGGATTACCCTCTTTCGTGATACCGCACGCTGGTTACTTTGGTATCACGCGTTTCCACAAATGTCGGAAATAGAACAACGCATCCAAAATGGCGAAAACGCCAGTAAAGCTGAGACGATGGTTCTTGGGTGCCGAATTGACGAATTAACCGTACATTTATGCACCTTTTGGGAATCACCAAACAATATTATTGAATCCTTTTTGACCAAACACATTCCCAATGCAGAAGAGTTACAACAGCTAGCACACTTAGCTCATCACCCTGATGAATTACCTGGTTTTACAGAAGACAAACGTTTAACCATTTTAATCAACAATCCTTTGATTTTTTCTTATTGTGCTACCAAAGTGGCCCATGAAGTGGAGCGCAATGGTTGGGACGCCAAACAACTGGCATTTTTCTACCGCATCATTTCTACCGTCATGCATCGCCGTATTGGCGAGGTCATTCGCACTGCCCATTTTGCCTCCACCGAAGCCGCTAGGCTTTATAACATGCGCGGCAAACGGCCTGTCGCTTTACAACTATTAGATCCAAATTTGTATACTGCAAAAAGCGCTTCTCAGCGCCCAAAAATTGTTGAATCGCCATTACAAGAGTTGAAAAAAGCCTTAGCCAGAAGCGAGAATCAAAATAGTAAAAATCGAGCCAATTTGGCACTTAAAACCATCAAACAAACCATTCCAAGCACTCAACACTCTATTTTGTTTAAACACAGCAAACAGAAAGCGCAGCCATTACTTCAATTTGGCTACAAGCTTGACGTGCTCAAAAACATTAATTGGAGCGCCAATTCAAAAGTCTTTAACAAACTTTCCAGCGGTGTCTCGGCAAGCCACCTGCATGGTGAAAAATTACAGGCTATGGTTCCCGGCCTGCCAGGATCCTCAGACCAAATTATTGATTCAGAAAGTCACTTAATGCTGGCTTCGGCTAAATTAAACGATGAAGAAATGATGATATTTTGGTTGGAAACCCGCAGTGCATTTAAAGACAAAGATTTCAAGACACTCAAACAAATAGTATCGTTAGTTCATAACACAAAAAATCAATCATCAGGACGAGTACAGTGACGAAAGATCAATTATTTGCCTTTGCGCAGCACATCACACCTCAAAAATCTCTATCGCGCATCATCGGGCGTATTGCGGAATGCGAAAACACCTGGGTAAAAAATACTTTTATTAACCAGTTTGTTAAAAAGTATCAAGTTGACATGTCTGAAGCGGTAAACAGTGATCCTTCGTCTTACCGTAACTTCAACGATTTTTTCACGCGAGAAATTCGTTCAGAACTTAGGCCCATTACTCGTAAAAGAAATGGCATCGCTTGTCCTGCCGATGGCGCAATCAGTCAATTAGGCAAGATAGAGCATGGCACCCTTTTCCAAGCCAAAGGCCATCATTATAGCCTGACTAGCCTACTGGGCGGAGATGCCTCATTATCTGATCAGTTTTTAGGTGGCTCGTTTGCGACTGTTTACTTATCGCCGAAAGATTACCACCGTGTTCATATGCCATTAGCAGGCAAGCTGACTAAGATGATTCATGTTCCCGGCAAGCTCTTTTCCGTAAACAAAGTCACTGCGGAGCAAATTCCTAATGTATTCGCTCGCAATGAAAGAACCGTTTGCCTTTTTGACACCGAAGCAGGCCCAATGGCAGTCATTTTAGTTGGCGCTATGATTGTGGCTAGCATCGAAACCGTATGGGCAGGTCAAGTCACTCCTTTTAATAAACAAGTGGTTACTTGGGACTACACCTCTTTAAGCGATGTTAAATTAAAGAAAGGTGAAGAAATGGGACGCTTTAAACTGGGTTCCACTGCCATCGTCTTATTTGGCAAAGATGCCGTTGAGTGGGAAGATACCCTAGAAGCCGATAGCCCAACCAAAATGGGCATGGCATTTGGTAAAGTGATTAAGAGTTAATCCTATATTTTTATAGGGTACATATTAAAAAGCCTGCATTGCAGGCTTTTTTCGATCCAATAAAACAAGCTTTACCAATATTATGGTAGCTCGTCTTCCAATTCCTCTTTTGGCGTTGGCACCAAATCTTCACGACTCACGTTCATAGCCAACAACAAGTTAGCTGCGACAAAGATAGAAGAATAAGTACCAATCACAATACCAACCAGTAAGGCCATTGAGAAGTTGTGAATGGCTTCGCCACCAAACAAGAATAAAACAACCAAAACAAACAAGGTTGTCATCGAGGTAATCAAGGTACGACCCAAGGTTTGGTTAATCGATTCGTTGATCAAGTCATAGGGTTCTGTATCACGCATAATCCGGAAGTTTTCACGAATACGATCACATACAACGATTGTATCATTCAATGAATAACCCACGACCGCCAATAATGCCGCCAGCACCGTCAGATCAAACTCCACTTCAAATACAGAGAAGAAACCTAGGGTGATGATCACATCGTGCGCTAAGGCTGCAACAGACGCCACAGAGAACTTGAACTGGAAGCGTACCGCAACGTACAACATAACAATGAGCAATGCCAACAGCATCCCCAATCCACCTTGCTCGCGTAGCTCTTCACCTACTTGTGCACCAACAAATTCAGAACGTTGCAAGGTCACGGATTGCTCGCCGTTGTTTTGCAAACTGGCTAATACTTCATCGCCCAAGGTTGGGGTGTAAGCATTTGCCATGCGTACCACTACATCAGTTGGCGAACCAAAATTCTGAACAACAACATCATCATAACCATTATCACTTAGCAACTGACGCACATCATCCAATTGGGGGGCGGTTTCATATGCCACCTCAATCAAGGTACCGCCAGTAAAGTCGAGGCCAAACTGCAAACCTTTGATGGCCAGTGAAGCTAAAGAAATAAGGATTAGTACGATAGAGAAACACGCAACGATCTTACGCATTGCCATAAATGGAATATTGGTCACTTTCATGGCTCACTCCTTAAATATAAAGCTTCTTGTTTTTACGACCACCACCGTACACTAGGTTAACCTGTGCACGTGTTACCAAAATAGCCGTAAACATGGAGGTCAAAATACCTAACGATAAGGTAACTGCAAAGCCTTTCACCGGCCCTGTTCCCACGGCAAATAAAATAACCGCAACCAGTAAGGTAGTGATATTAGCATCAAAGATAGTCGTAAAAGCTCGGTTGAACCCTGAGTGAATGGCTTGTTGACTTGGCACACCATTGGCAAGCTCTTCCTTTATCCTAGAGAAGATAAGCACGTTAGCGTCCACCGCCATCCCCATAGTCAATACAATCCCGGCAATCCCCGGCAAGGTTAATGTCGCCGACAGAATGGACATACAAGCCATCAAGAGAATAATGTTAAGGGCCAAAGAAATGTTGGCGAAAATACCAAATACCTTGTAGTAAACCAACATGAATAACATGACCACCAACAAACCAATCTGCGCCGACGTCACACCCAGTTGAATATTTTCAGCCCCTAGGCTTGGGCCAATAGTTCGCTCCTCAACAAAGTAAATTGGTGCCGCCAAAGCACCAGCTCGAAGCAATAGGGCTAATTCTGAAGATTCACGTGGACTGTCCAACCCAGTAATACGGAAAGAGTTGCCCAAGGTAGTCTGAATGGTCGCTAAAGAGATAATCCCTTTTTCACTGTAACTGCGACGCACTTCTTCTAGCTTACCGTCTTTTTCCACAAATCGACTGCGAGATTTGTGTTCAATAAACACCACTGCCATATTTCGGCCCACTGCAGAACGCGTGACTTTCGTCATCTGTTTGCCGCCTTTGGAGTCCAGGCTGATGTTTACCTGTGGCTGACCATTTTCATCAAATGATGAGCTGGCATCGGCCACACTGTCACCTGTGATAATAATGTCGCGCTCAAGACGTGCAGTACGACCACTACCATCACGGAAAGACAAGGTTTCGACATCAGCACCTTGATCGTCCAGACCCGCTTCCAAATGGAATTCCAAGTTCGCTGTCGCACCGATAATACGTTTTGCCGCCGCCGTATCTTGTACACCCGGCAACTCTACAACAATGCGGTTGCTGCCTTGACGCTGTACCAAAGGTTCCGCTACACCTAATTCGTTAACACGATTACGCAAAGTCGTTAAGTTTTGCTCTAACGCATAAGCTTCAATTTCTTGCGTTTCTGCTTCGGTAAAGGTCACATCCAAGAAGTAATCACTGCCTTCTTGACGAGTGTTGTAACGGTAGTCGGCAAACTCATCTTTCAATCGGTTTTCCGCCAAATCAAGGTCGCTTTCTTTCAGGAAGCGAATAGACATCACGCCATCTGCTATGGTCACACTACGGTAACGAATTCGCTCTTTACGTAATGCTGCCTTCATTTCGCTGCTGCTCACTTCCAAACGCTGCTTGAGCGCCGCTGGCGTATCCACTTCCAATAGGAAATGCACACCTCCGCGCAAGTCCAAACCCAGTTTAGCAGGGCCAGCACCCAGTGATGCCAACCATTGTGGCGTTGTCGGCACCAAGTTCAAAGCACTAACATAATCTTCACCAAGGGCGGCAGCAACAACAGGTTTCGCCGCCAATTGGTCCTCACCGCTATTGAAACGCAAGGTACCACCAGCAGAAGTTAACTCTGCTGATTTCAATTCGATATTCGCTTTTTTGAGCGCTGCCTCAGCAGTTTGTAGGGTTCGCTCATCCACTAGGGCAGTGGCTTTTTGAGTAGAGAGTTGTAACGCTGGATCATCTGGATAAAGGTTTGGGAAGGCATAGAGTAGCCCCAAAGCCAAAACAAGAAGAATTAGCAAATACTTCCACAAGGGGTACTTGTTAAGCATGAAAAATCCTTTATACCTTAAAAATTAAGTGGATCGACAAAAGAAAAAGCGCCTTTGGCTGAGCCGGTAGGCGCTTTTCTTAGCAACATTAAATCGACTTTAATGTTCCTTTCGGCAACACAGCCGCAACAGAAGACTTCTGGAATTTCATCTCAATGCCTTCAGACACTTCAAGAGCGACATAAGTGTCGTCTACTTTTGTTACCTTACCCAAGACACCACCGCCTGTTACGACTTCAGTCCCTTTCTCCAAAGAAGCAATTAAGTTTTTATGCTCTTTGGCACGCTTTGCTTGTGGACGCCACATTAAGAAGTAGAAAATAACAACAAAGCCAGCAAGTAGAATCAGGTTAAACATACCTGCATCTGCTGGTGCGCCACCTTCAGCGTAAGCTGGTGAGATCAATGCGATCATGGTTTTAGCTCTCCAATGGTTTATGAAACTCTTACAATTCTCTAACAAAAGAAAATTGTCTTATTTTGTTTATTATTCACTCAAAGGCGGTGTTTCTAAACCGCGCTTTGCATAAAACTCATCAACAAAGGCGTCAAATCTACCTTCATCGAGCGCTTGACGCAATCCCGCCATGAGGGTTTGGTAATAACGCAGGTTATGAATGGTGTTTAATTGTGCTCCTACCATTTCCTGACATTTGTCTAAATGATGTAAATAGGCCCGAGAAAAGTTTTTACAAGTATAACAATCACATTCTTTGTCTAAAGCTTCCACATCGTGACGATATTTCGCGTTACGAATGCGCACCACACCTTCCGATGTGAACAAATGACCATTACGGGCATTACGGGTTGGCATAACGCAATCGAACATATCGACACCACGGCGCACCCCTTCTACCAAGTCTTCAGGTTTGCCAACCCCCATCAGATAACGAGGTTTGTTTTCTGGCATTTTTGGCGTGATGTAATCCAATACCTTGATCATTTCTTCTTTTGGCTCACCAACGGACAAACCACCGATGGCATAACCATCAAAGCCAATGTCCACCAAACCTTCTAATGACTCGTCACGCAGGTTTTCATACATGCTGCCCTGAATAATACCAAACAAAGCCGATGGACTGTCGCCATGTTCATCTTTAGATCGTTTCGCCCAGCGTAAACTCATTCTCATGGACTTAGCAGCTACCTCAGGCGTGGCAGGGTAAGGTGTACATTCATCAAAGATCATAACAATATCGGAGCCCAAATCACGCTGTACTTGCATGGAAATTTCTGGACTCAAAAATACTTTGGAACCATTAATTGGCGAGCGAAAGCTCACTCCCTCTTCGGTAATCTTGCGCATTTCTCCCAATGAAAACACTTGGAAGCCACCTGAATCAGTCAGAATGGGCTTTTTCCATTGGGTAAAGTCATGCAAATCACCATGTGCTTTTATCACTTCCGTACCCGGGCGTAACCAAAGATGAAAAGTATTACCCAAAATAATATCGGCACCGATTTCTTCAATATCTCTGGTTAACATACCTTTCACTGAACCATAAGTACCAACCGGCATAAAAGCCGGAGTTTCAACTTTACCGCGGGGGAAGGTCAAAGTCGCGCGACGCGCTTTACCCGAACTGGTGTGCAGCTCAAAATCCATAAAACATTCTGGACGTTTCTCAGACATGCGTCTTAATCCTCACTTTGCGGGCCTTTGGCCTGCGCATTTCGTGTTACAAACATGGCATCGCCATAACTAAAAAAGCGGTACTTCTGCTCAACTGCAACCCGATAGGCATTCATCACTTCCTGGTATCCGGCAAAAGCACTGATTAGCATAATTAAGGTGGATTCAGGTAAATGAAAGTTGGTTACCAAGGCATCCACTGTCTTAAATTCATAGCCCGGATAAATAAAAATACTGGTATCGTCTTGCATCGGGGCGATTTCTCCAGACTGACTGGCAGATTCTAAACTGCGCACACTGGTGGTGCCTACTGCAATCACTCGACCGCCTCGAGCCTTGGTTGCCTTTACCTGCTCAACAACCTGCTCATCCACTTCCACATACTCAGCGTGCATAATGTGGTCTTCCACCTTATCGACCTTCATAGGCTGAAAGGTACCCGCGCCAACATGTAAGGTCACAAAAGCAATTTCTACGCCTTTATCTTTCAGCTTAGCTAACAAATCATCATCAAAGTGCAAACCTGCTGTTGGTGCAGCAACCGCACCTGGCTTTTCACTGTAAACCGTTTGATAACGTTCCTGATCACTGTCTTCATCCGGACGCTCAATGTAAGGCGGCAATGGCATATGGCCGACGCGAGACAAGACATCCAATACAGGTTCAGCGAAGGATAAATGAAATAAAGCACCATTGCGTCCCAACATAGTGGTTTCAATATGCTCATTTTTATCCTGACCTAGGAAGATCTTACTGCCTTCTTTGGGGGACTTACTGGCACGCACATGAGCCAATGCTTCGGTGGAATTAATCACTCTTTCTATCAGGATTTCAAGTTTGCCACCTGACTCTTTTTGACCAAACACACGAGCGGGAATCACCCGAGTATTGTTGAACACCATTAAATCACCGGCTTCCACCAAATCCAAAAGCTCTGGAAATTGGCGATGAACCAGCTCACCGCTTGGACCTTCAAGATGCAATAAACGGCTCGCCGTTCTATCTTCAGTGGGATAGTTGGCAATCAAAGAATCGGGTAAGTCAAAGTGATAATCAGAAACCAGCATGAGCAGAAAGTTACCTTGAAAAAACGACCCGGCATTCTAGCGAAAATCACGACAAAAAGGTACTTTCTCAAGAAAGAGAAAGTAAAAAGACAAAAAATAATTCACACAGTCGTTGACATCTTCTCAAATCTCCCTAAAATACGCCTCACCTTTTTCAAGGCCAGTGTGGTGGAATTGGTAGACACGACGGATTCAAAATCCGTTGCCGAAAGGCGTGGCGGTTCGAGTCCGCCTACTGGTACCAACATGAAAAGCCCTGATCGAATGATCAGGGCTTTTTTCGTTTATATCCAATTAACTGTTACTTCACTTATCAGGTAATAACATGAACCGCCGCAAAAAGATCAAAAGCATTCTGACCAAGAAGGCGAAACAAGCCAACCAAAAAGCCAACCCGAAAAATAAGCCAAAATACATTTCCAAAGCGGATCGCGCCAAGTTAGCAGCACAAGCCAATCAAACAGTTACACCTGAGGTCACATCAAACGAAACAACAACACCTGGAGAATAAGTAACTGAAAAAGGCCTATTTCAAAGGCCCCCAAACAGCCCACTCATTACCACAAGGGTCTAAAAAGTGAAAACGACGGCCACCAGGAAATTCGAAAATTACCTGCTCAATGGTGCCACCAGCAGCCACTACTTGATCAACAACCGCTTCCAGATCCTCGTTATATAACACCACCAAAGCGGCACCTTGTTGCGGACGCGAACAAAAATCTGCCTTAAAAAAACCACCATCTAAGCCCGCATCTTTAAAAGCTGTGTATTCAGTACCGTAATCCACAAAATCCCAACCAAAGGCTTGACGAAAAAAACCTTTGTTTAACTCAAGATCCCGAGCGGGTAACTCTACATAATTAATTTTTGTCGTTTGCATGCCTTTTCCTTTGTTATTGATCCGCCTTATTTATTCACCCATCTTTCGCCGTCGATACCACAACCAATATGACACTGAGTACAATCATAGCGCCACCCAACCATTGTTGTTTCGGTATTTTTTCAGCAAAACGTACCTTAGAATAATATAAGGTGCCTAATATTTCGATTTGCCCAAGGGTTTTTACTAAAGCTGGATTCACCAAAGCAAAACCGGTAAACCAACCAATGGAACCCAGTGAGCTTAATACCCCTACTTTCCAACTTAAACCTTTATGCTGGCGAAAGGACACTAAGAGATCTTGGCTTAGTATCGCTTGCAGCCCTACTAAAATGAGTGACTGCAATGCCAATACATAACAAAGGGTCATCCCAGCACTGGTAACAATGGAGCCGGATAAAGCATGACTGGCCATGGAAGCCATGACAGAGGTAATAGCAAAGCAAAAACCACTGGCCAAACCAAGCAGTAATGACGCATCTTTATGTGCTCGACGAAGGTTCTGCCATTTCACCGTCATCACAATGGCGCCCATTACACCCAAAGCAATGCCCAACCATGATCCTAAGGTTAATGTGTAATGCAGCAGTGGCAAACCAATTAATGCCGCCAACACGGCTTCTGTTTTGGCTAACAAGGTTCCCATTGCAAAACTACCTGATCGGAACGCACGCAGCATGAAATAGGTGGCTAACATTTGCGCTACAGCACAGCTTGAAGCAGCCCACCAAAAAATCGCTTCTGCTGGCCATTGCACACCGCCAAATAGGAACCAAACCACCAGCAAATACACACTCACCAAAGGCAAACCGTATAACGAACGTGCCATAGTGGCATGAAGAAAGCCCGCATCATGGGCAAGGGTGTTTTGATAAGCCGTTCGAGCTGACTGACAAGCCGCGGCAAATAAGGTTATGACAATCCACATACAAGCTTTCTAATACCATATGATGAAAGATTCTAGCTTGCAGTCTGATATAGTATTTGTAAAAAGAATAAATTTAATATTTTGCATTCCATAAAGGAATGATATTTATTTTTGCTTACGCAGCTCTGTTACCTGCTCACCAGCAATCCCCCAATTGTCGGTCTCCACTTCATCAATCACCACCACAGTAGTCGCTGGATTCTTGCCTAGAACCTCAACCAACAAATCCGTCGCCCCTTTGATCAGTGCTTGTTTCTGCTGCTTGGTCACTCCTTCATTAGTAATACGAATTTTCACGTAAGGCATGACTTATCTCCTAAATTCATCTTTTTTTGACCTTCAACTCATTAAGATTGCAACATGAAACAGATATTAAAGCACCCTCTTTTGCGCTTTGCTTTGGTTGGCGGAATCGGTTTTCTGGTGGATATGAGCAGCTTTGCTTTATTGAGTCACTGGCTGGATTATGCTGTCGCCCGAGGCTTGGCTTTTTGGATCGCGACCAGCAGTAATTGGTGGTGGAACCGTCATTTTACATTCGCACAACAAAATAAAGCCGCCATAGTGGAATGGTTGCAATTCCTTGGCGGCTCAATTGTGGCGTTTGTACCTAATATGATCTGCTATGTCATTCTCAATCAACTTGATGCCATGCAACACCTAGCTTTTGGCCACTATATTGCGTTAGTGCCCGGCGTGCTGCTCGGCATGATGATTAATTATAGTCTTTCTCGGTATTGGATTTTTTCATCGCCGCCCGCGTAAGCATTAGTTCGCTTCGGCATGCTCAGCGAAACGCCCCTTGCTTTTATCATGCACTTGATCGTGGCGAGGCCAAGGCCAGCCGCCAAATTGCGTGCGCTGATAATCCTGAAAGGCTTGCTGCAACTCTGCACGAGTATTCATAACAAATGGGCCGTGCTGCTCGACATGTTCATTGATCGGACGACCTTGCAAAAGTAAAAATCGTGCCGGCTTACCCTTATTTTTCATCGTCAATTCGGCTTCACTTTTTAATAAGAATGCCTGATTCACCAAGCCTGTCGTGTCGTCTATTTGCGCCTCTTCACCTTCAAAAAAATATAAGGTTCGAGTTAATCCAGCTTGTGCAGCTGGTAAAGTCCATTCAGCATGCTCAGCCAAATCAATCAACCAAATGGCTACCTGATTATTGCTGTCCGCCGCCCAGGAGTTTGGCGGACAAGGCAATGGCTTAATTCCTTCTATTGACCCTGCAATCACTTTTACCTTCACTTCATTGCCATTTGAGTCTTGCTTGGTCAACACTGGTGTGTCTTCATTCCATAGCATAGTGAAATGCGGTGGCACCATTTTATTTTTGCTAGGCAAGTTCAACCATATTTGAAACAATTCGGCTGGATTTCTATCGGCTTCATTCAGTAAAGGAAACATTTCTGAATGCTGAATACCTCTACCAGCCGTCATCCATTGGGTATCGCCATTGCCATAACGGCCTGCGGCCCCCATAGAATCCGCATGATCAACAAAACCCTCGTTGACGATAGTGACCGTCTCAAAACCGCGATGTGGATGAGCAGGAAATCCAGGCACCTTACTACCATGATACATACGCCAACCATCTATGCCTGAAAAATCTTGACCGATGGGGCGATTATTCAAAGGCGCGTCCGGCCCCATTTCACCATTACCTTTTGGGTAATCATCGTTATGAAAAGCACAAAACAAAAAAGGGTCAAAAGTTGGCCAAAACATTTCCAGTGGCATTTTTCTTAAAATGGTCTTGCTCATAATTCCCCCTAGACAAACAGCCAATTTGTATAACCAGCATGATAACATCAAAAAAGTCGATTCTTTTATGCTGTTATTGGATCTAAAAGATCGACTATTTTGATAAACCCATTTCAATTAGGGAATTTGAGATGCGCTGTACAACCTTCTTTCGAATTATCTTCCAAGCTAAATTCACAAGCGTATTTGGCGCAGATATCTCGCACTATCATGAGACCTAATCCGTAACTCTCTCCACCCGGCTTGCCAGATAAGCCACAACCTGTGTCTATTATACGAACGCTATTTTCTAAAACATGAATACGAACTTCACCCTGACTGGTTGAGGCCATGGCATTTTTTAATATGTTGCCCACCAAAATATGCAAAATAGGCTCGGGCATTTGGGTGACCAAGTTCTGTTCAATGTCCAGCACCATATCAACCTCATCACCGATAAGATAAATAGAATGCGCCCGCAAAATGTCTTCAAACTCCGCTTTCGTCACAGTTCGCTTTGCCACTGCCGACAAATCTTCTTCACGAGTTAAAGACA
Source organism: Marinomonas sp. THO17 (assembly GCF_040436405.1). Lineage (NCBI taxonomy): Bacteria > Pseudomonadati > Pseudomonadota > Gammaproteobacteria > Oceanospirillales > Oceanospirillaceae > Marinomonas > Marinomonas sp. THO17. Next base: position 879,907 of record NZ_AP031575.1, read on the forward strand.
AAAGCGTGGATATATAGTCTTCCATTTCCTGACAAGCTTGGCGCATCCTGACTTTTTGGCGCTCCACAAAGTCTGGTGAATTGGCTTTTTCCAATAGGGTAATGGACCCTTTTAACACCATAAGCGGGGTTCTCAGCTCATGACTGGCATAGCGATTAAACGCCCTTTCTCGCTCAATCAGCGAGCCAATTTGTTGCTGGTAATCATTAAAACAAGCCACTAGCTGATGCACTTCACGGGTGGCGGCACCACTGGGTAAAGGAATCGCCGAAACATCATTCGCACTCCTACTCGCCAATGTTTCTGATAACTCTGATAAAGGCTTGGTTAAGCGTGTAGCAATGCGCATCACCACCCACAAACTGACCACTAAAAGCAGCAAAGATAAGAACAACTGGGTACTTTGAGTACGAAACATTTGCGCTTCGCTGCTTTCATAAATTTCATCGTAATGAATGATATATAAAGTCCTAAATTGACCGTTAATCAACACTTGCGAACGCATGGAGAAAACTTCTAAATCAGTATCCGATGCTTCATCCAGTTCATATGGTTTGTCATCTTTCATAGTGGGATCCAGCACTATGCCTAGTGGCAGATTTTCTTTTCCTAGATAAGCCATTGAAAATGGCGGTATCGCAACCTGAGTTAAATCTGTTCCCTGCAATTGTGCCACGGCAATTTCTTTATCTTTGAGCATGCGGTTTTCTGCGTATATGAGTTCAATGTTTTCAATCACGGACTGAAACATCGAAAAATGAAAGGCAATAATGGCAAAGGCCACCACAGAAAAATACGTAAAGGTGAGCTGCTTGGCGGTTTTAATCTGTTTCATGGGGTGTCATCAAATACATTATTCAATTGGCAAACTGGGCTCAGCCACTAAACGGTAACCCACTTTAGCAACTGTCTGTAAATAATCATGCTGGAATGGCTTATCCATAAGACTGCGCAATTGATAAATATGACTGCGCAGCACCTTAGTGTCTGGCTCCTCATCGCCCCACAAGGCATCACAAATTTCGTCTTTACTGACCACATCAGGCGCTTTTAGCAGCAGCAATTTTAGGATGGTGAACTGCGAAGGGTTTAAGGCATAACGACTGCCTTCACGCTGTAACATACGGTTTTTGGTGTCTAACGTTAATTGGCCAAACGACAGGGTACGATTGGCCAATTTTCCTTGCTGACGACGCACCAAGGCTTGCAGGCGTGAATCTAGAATCTCTAAGTCAAAAGGTTTGACCAAATAATCATCTGCCAAGCTATCAAACCCTGCCAAGATGTCTTCTTTAGTGTCCCGTGCCGTTAACATGAGAATCGGTATATCAACGCCTACTTCTCGCAATGATTTACACACAGTCAAGCCATCCATCTTAGGCAACATAACATCCAGAATGATGACGTCGTAATGCTCAGCTGTTGCCAAATCATAACCATGCTGACCATTATTCGCATAATCAAGGTCAAATCCCTTGAGTTCGAAATAGTCAAAGATGACGCCCGCAATGTCTTTGTGGTCTTCCACCAACAAGAGTTTCATAAGTTACCTAAATTAAGCTTTTTCTATAGCCACATTGTCACACATTGAGGTGAAAAAAAAGTGAATCACCTTTTTGCGACAGCCTCTCAAATAGTATGGCCTCATTCGTTTACAACGACAGGAAATTATTATGAGCGCCGTTTCTTTTCAAGATTACGCACAAGCCAGCATTCACCCTAAAACCAAACCCTTGGTCAGTGTCATCATTCCTTTTCTGAATGAAAGCGAGGTATTAGAACAATGCCACCAAAGAGTCACTAAGGCTTTATCTGAGCTGCAGCAAGGCTGTGAAATCATTTACATAGACGATGGTAGTCAAGACCAAAGCTGGCACATGGTCAGTCAATTCAATCATCCTTTGCATTACGTACGCAGCCTTAGATTAAGTCGAAACTTCGGCAAAGAGGCGGCTATGAGCGCGGGTTTAAAAGCCGCCGCAGGGCGTTGTGTCATCCTATTGGACGCCGACCTTCAAGATCCCCCCGAATACATTCCACAAATGGTTGAGGCCTGGCGCAATGGCGCTCAAGTAGTCGAAATGCAACGTCGCGAAAGACAGGGGGAAAATTGGCTAAAACGTTTCACTGCGCACGGTTTTTATCGTTTCATGTCTTATGTCAGCGATCATTCCATTACTGAAAACGTTGGCGACTTCCGTCTGATGGACGAAAAAGTAGTAAAAGTCATCAACACCTTACCTGAGCGCACTCGCTTCATGAAAGGCTTACTTGCTTGGCCAGGATTCCGCCGTCAAGTATTGAGCTTTGACCGTGACCCAAGGTTAGCAGGCCAAACCAAATGGAATTATCCCAAATTGATTCACCTTGCCCTAGAAGGCATCACTTCTTTTAGTACCAAACCTTTGCGCTGGGCAACCATGGCAGGACTCGCTACGTCATTGGCGGCGTTTGTCATGGCGCTGGTGGTGTTCACCAAAACCTTAATCTGGGGCGAACCTGTGGTTGGCTACCCTTCCACTATCTTGATCATTCTTTTCCTTGGTGGCATCCAATTATTGTCGATTGGCGTGTTAGGCGAATACGTCGGACGCCTTTTTATTGAATCCAAACAACGACCGCTTTATGTACTGATGGAAGAAGCCATAACAAAACCTAGTCATACGAATACGGACACGCGCACATTATGAAATCCAATACACCTGAACTCAGCGCCACCTTTAAGCGCAATAGCATAATACTAATCGGCTTATGCATCGGCCTAAGACTGCTTTCTTTGGGTCTATACCCTCTAATGGACACCACCGAAGCACGCTATGGGGAAATGGCTCGCATCATGTTTGAAACCTCAAACTGGATTACTCCCATGTTTGACTATCAAGTACCCTTTTGGGGCAAACCTCCCATGTTTACTTGGCTAAGCAGCCTTGGTTTCAGCCTATTTGGAATCAATGAGTTTGCCGCACGCTTGCCACATTTATTAGTAGGCATGGGCATTTTATGCTTAGTCTATCGCTTTGCTTCTAGCCTCTATCGTGGTTCGCAAATGGGTTGGTTTGCTGCCAGCATATTAGCTTCAACCAGCGCCTTTATTATTCTCAGTGGCGCTGTAATGACAGACACAGCATTGACCTTTTCCGTCTGTCTGACCATGGTCAGTTTTTGGCAAGCCTGGCATAACAAAGGCAAGCTATGGGGGTATTTATTCTTCATCGGGTTGGCTTTGGGCATGCTGTCCAAAGGACCTTTGGCTGTGGTCTTAGTAGGCATATCCTTAACCTTATGGTTAATTCCAGACCGTCGATGGCAACACCTATGGTCAAGTTTACCTTGGGGATACGGTAGTTTGCTGTTTCTGATCATTGCCATTCCTTGGTACCTAATGGCCGAATACCGTACGCCGGGGTTTTTGGACTATTTTATCGTCGGCGAACACATAAAGCGTTTTATCGTCAGTGGTTGGCAAGGTGATCTGTATGGTTCAGCCCACGAAAGAACCCGAGGCACCATTTGGTTGTACGCTGTGATTGCCATGCTGCCTTGGAGTCCATTGATCCTTTGGCAATGGTTGCGCAATTTAAAAGACAATCGTGACGCGCAAAGCAGTGAAAATGGACTGGGCAGTTACCTAGTCTGGTGGATGCTGGCCCCCATGTTGTTATTCAGCTTTTCCGGCAACATTCTGGCCAGTTACGTCATGCCAGCTTTACCAGCTATGGCCTTGCTGCTCGTCCATTTACATCAGCAAAGAAGACTACCAAATGGGTACTATAAAATCGGCTATATCACGCCCTTGCTCTTGGTTCTTTTAGTCAGTGCTCTGCATTTTAATTGGCTACCAGTAAGATCAGAGAAAGCGTTACTAAAGCAATGGCAACAACAACCAGAAGCCAATATGAGTGACTTATATTACTTACATAAACGCCCGTTTTCTGGTCAATACTATTCAAGGGGTAAAGCTAAAAAGGTGTCTACAGACACAGCCGACTGGCTACCTGCGCAAACAAACAGCTTCTTCATTGTACAGGGCATACAAGACTCAACTCAGTATGAAGCATGGCAATGTGACAAAAGAGCGCAATCCAGCAAAGAAGCTTTATTCTATTGTGCTCAATAGGACATTAAACGAGTTTTGCGCTTTAAATGGCAATAAAAAAACGCGCTGTTGTTATACCAATCAGCGCGTTTTTTATGTGTAAAATACAGCTTACATAGAGACCGAACCGTAGCTAGGCTCGGCATGAGAGTGATTAAGTGCCTCTTGTGCATGGGCCATCTTAATCACTGGTTCTTCACCGTTAGACTGAGGTAAATCTTGCTTCGCTTGATGGCTCCACGCCATTTTACGTTCGTCACGAGGGGACACACCTATGTGTTTACGATAACAACGACTAAAATGCGGTGTTGAAATAAAGCCACATGCCATGGAAATTTCTACAATAGACATGTTGGATTGTTTCAACAGTTTACGTGCTCTTTCCAGTCTTAACTTAAGATAATAACGGGAAGGTGAACAATCTAAGTGGCGATGGAACATACGCTCAATTTGACGACGAGATACATCGACAAAACTCGCTAATTCGTCTAGTTCGATAGGCTCTTCCAAGTTATTTTCCATCAGTTCAATCACATCCACCAACTTAGTTGCCCCCGCGCCACCGACATTAAACTGACGCATTGGCATACGTTGTTGATCCGACTCATGACGAATACGTTCACAGATAAACATATCGGAAATGGCATTTGGCAGACGCGGCCCATGCTGTTTTGCCATCATAGTCAACAACATATCCATAGCGGCCGTTCCACCGGATGAAGTAATACGATCGCGATCAAGAGAGAACAAGCGATTATTACACTTCACTTTTGGAAAGGTTTCTTGCAAAGCGGTGAGACATTCCCAATGTACACTGCACTGATAACCATCTAACAAGCCTGCATAAGCTAATAGATAAGCCCCAGTACAAATTCCACCGATGGTAGCGCCCTTACGCGCCTGCTTCACTAACCAAGAGGCCTGCTTTGCAGTATAAGCTCGGGTGATATCAACACCACCCGCAACGATAATGATGTCAAAGTTGGTAATGTCTTGAATTGACATGTCTGGCGTCAGACTCAAACCATCACTGGCCGTGACAGATTCACCATCTTCAGAGATCAAACTCCAACTGTATAAAGGTTCAGCGGACAACTGATTGGCCATGCGTAATGGTTCAATCGAAGAAGCCAAAGCGATCATAGTAAAATGATCCAGCAACAAGAAACCCACTTTCGTCGTTTTTCTTGCTTCAAATGGGACTACCGAATCTGAATTTGTTGCCATCACCATATTAATGCCCTCGTTTATGTATGCACTTTCTCCACACTTGATCCATGTACAGCAAAATACAGACCATGTTTGAAGAGGTGCTGTTATTTTTATTAAGAAAACACACCAACACACACTAACGCCTTGAAATCTAAAAAGCTTCCGAGCAATAAAAACGACACGCACATTTTTTCTTCATGCTCAGGACACATCAAGGCATTCGCTTTGCACTAATATAGACCTGTTTTGCTCTTTTATTGAACGCTTATTTAATAAAAACTCAAAATAAAATACAGCGTCCAAAAAACTTGCTCTGTTTCTCCCCTAATATTCAATTACGACATCAGACTTGGCCACTGTACAACAAGACAATACATAACCCGCTTCCACGTCCTCATCTGTGATGCCACCATTATGATCCATCTGAGTTTCCCCCGATTTAATCATCACTTTACAAGTACCACAAATGCCCATACCACAAGCTTTTGGAATCATTAGGTCCAACTTAGCAGCTGCATTATGCAAGGTTTCTCCAGCCGCAATTTGAACACTCTTGCCGCTTTCTTCAAATTCCACCCGAAGTAGATCTTCCTGACTAACTGCATCTGCTTCAGCCTGTGCTACCTCCGCCAATTCTATGGCATCTTCTACCACGCTAACTGGCGTCGAACCGAACGATTCTTCATGGTAGTGGGACATGTCAAAGCCCCTATCTTTTAAAAGCTTTTTCACTGCTCTCATATAGGGTTCTGGGCCACAGCAAAAGATTTCGCGCTCCATGAAATCGGGAGAAATCATGTCCAGCTTGGCTTCATCTAGATAACCGCGATATCCTTGCCAAGGCAAACCGTTTTCCATACGCTCGACAATCAAGTACAAACCAAAATTGTCTAAGCGCGCCGCCATATGATCCAATTCACGAGAATAAATCACATCACGAGGAGAACGCGCGCTGTGAATGAAAGTCATGTCCACTTCCGCATTGGTATCAAACCACCAACGCGCCATAGACATGAGCGGCGTAATGCCCACCCCACCAGATAACAACAGCACTTTTTCGGCAGGAAAATCGATGCAGTTGAATTGACCTACCGGGCCATGTACTGCCAGCTCCGTCCCCACTTTCATGTTTTCATGCAACCAATTGGACACCTCACCACCCGGCACTTTTTTCACCGTAATAGAGAAGCTATAAGGGACAGAAGGCGAACTCGAAATGGTATAAGAACGCATGACTTGCTTATTATCAATGTCCAACTCCAAGGTAACAAACTGCCCTGGTTTGAAGAAAAACATGACAGGCTGTTGCGCCATAAAACAAAAGGTTTTCACATCCCATGTTTCATGTATCACTTTCACACAACGTACATTGTGACGACCATTAACCCAGGTTTGCGTATTGACTGGTGCCAGGTAGTCAGCTGACGCATTGTTCAAATCTGTCATAGCAGTTTCCTTCAAAATAGATGTTCATCAGATCATTTCGAGCCATTTTGGTGGCTATGTACAATGTCGATTTAACCCTCAGCGACAATAACTTGCTCAACACAACCAAGAGTAAGCCAGCTCTGCCCTAGCACGTCGATTTAAATGCCATCTCGTGTCGGAATTAGGCATTTTCATATCCCTTAATTAAGACAATATGGCGACGTTAACGACATCCCTATCAATCTTTTTGTCAGTAAGGGCCAGAAAGATGAATCAACATGATTTACTTAATATTCGTCACGCCAATTTAGCCGATGCCAAATCCGCTATGAGCGATCTACTAGCATCTCGTCCTAGTCATTACTCCCTAGAGGCGCAGCTTTATAATGATCCACATATGTTTCGCATTGATATGGAAGAAATCTTTCAAAAAGAATGGCTGTTTGTCGGTATGACCAGCGAGATTCCTAAAAAAGGCGACTATTTCACTGTTGAAATCGGCCAAAATCCGGTGCTCATCGTGCGAGATGCTCAAGGCAATGTAAATGCTTTTCACAATACCTGCCGCCATCGTGGCTCCGTTATTTGTACAGAGCATAGGGGCAAGGTGGCGAATTTGGTTTGCCCTTACCATCAGTGGACTTACGATTTAAAAGGCAACTTACTGTTTGCTGGCACTGAAATGAATAAAGACTTCCAGCTAAAAGAACATGGCCTAAAATCCGCCCATTGCAAAACCGCTGGTGGCTTCATTTTTATCTGTCTCGCGGAACAAGCGCCAGACGATGGATTTGAAGACTATCTTGCGACACTGGAAAGCTACATGGAACCCTACGATGTTGAAAACACTAAGCTGGCTGTAGAGTCCACCATGTATGAAAAGGCGAATTGGAAATTAGTGCTTGAAAATAATCGCGAATGCTATCACTGTTCTGCCAGCCATCCTGAGCTATTGAACACCCTATTGGAATGGGACGACACAGAAGACCCAAGAGCTTCGCAAGAGTTTCTCGATCATTATGCTGAACAATCCGCTCAATGGGACGCGGAAGGCATTCCTCATAAACACCAAAGTTTTGGTGAAGTACAACGTAATCGCATTGTGCGCATGCCTCTCAAAAAAGGCACCCAAGTCATGACCATAGACGGTTCTGCTGCCTCTAATAAGCTGTTAGGTCGCATCAAAAATCGTTCACTGGGCTCAATGCGCATTCTGCACTTGCCAAATTCATGGAACCATATGCAGTCGGATCATTTCATTGTCTTTAGAGTACTGCCTATCTCCGCGCAAGAAACCTTGGTCACCACCAAATGGTTTGTTCATAAAGACGCAGTAGAAGGGGTAGATTATGACCCTGAGAACCTTCGTAAAGTGTGGGATGCAACCAACGAACAAGACAAGGTACTTGGCGAACGCAATCAAATGGGCATTAACTCTATTGGCTACCAACCTGGCCCTTATTCAGAGACCTATGAGTTTGGCGTTATTAACTTTCTTAACTGGTACGCCCACACCATGCAGAAAAACCTTTCTGCTTAACCTCTTTTCATTGATCGCCCTATGCTATAGCCATAGGGCGTCAAAATCCGATTAAGCCCGCTTAGTCGGATTTTTTATACCTATGACACGACCTACTCATAAACCAAGCAAACCTCTCCACAAGATCCCTTTTTAGTTACTTTAAATAGGTAAATTACACACAATGTCACCAAAAAAGCACTCTATAGAAATTTGACTAAACTCTTATAAGGTTCTAAATTAGAGACATTAGAATGAAAAACACTGCTTATGTAACTAATTTAGGACATTAAAGATGAAACACTTAACCGCATCCGCATTAGCAGAAGAAATAGGCGAGAGACTAAAACAAGCACGCTTAAATCGAGATCTTACGCAATTAGAAGTCGCTAAACTGGCTGGAGTGGCACGCAAAACCGTTCTAAACGCTGAAAAAGGCAAGGTACAACTGGATATTATGATGGCCATTATGATGGCCTTAGACCTGACTGAACAAATTGATCTATTTCTTCCAAAACAAGAAATTTCACCACTACAATTGGCCAAACTACAAGGTAAAAAACGACAAAGAGCATCAGGACAAGCGAGTAACAAACAGACTGGAGTAAGCGAATGGTAATGGAAGTCATCAAGGTAACCTACCAAGATCATGACGTTGGTGCAGTAAGCTTTGACACAGACAAAGGCATAGGTGCATTTGAATATGAACCCAGTTTCATCAAAAAGGGCATAGAGTTATCCCCGATCAAAATGCCATTGTCCACACGCATATACCGCTTTCCTGAACTGGATTTCAATACCTTTAAAGGCCTACCCGGTTTAATTGCTGACTCTTTACCTGACGATTTTGGTAATGCGGTTCTGAATGCTTGGGTCGCAGGACAAGGCCGTTCACCAAATGACATTACCCCATTGCAAAGACTACAATATACTGGAAAGCGAGGCATGGGCGCATTAGAGTTTGCGCCAGCCACAAAACTACGCAGCCTCAATGCCTCTCAACAAGTAGAAATCCAATCCCTTGTATCCATAGCACAAGACATACTCGACTCAAGACATCATTTTGCCGTTGCACTCAAACCAAATGAACAAGAAGATCGAGAGGCCATGATGTCATTATTATCAGTAGGCATGAGCGCCGGTGGAGCAAGACCCAAAGCCGTATTAGCCTTTAATAAAGATTTCAGCCAAGTAAGATCAGGTCAAACTAGCGTGCCAAAAGACTTCACTCATTATTTAATGAAGTTTGATGGTGTTAGTGAACATAACCAAAACCAAGAAACCTTTGGCGACCCTCTCGGTTATGGCGCCATGGAATTTGTCTATTATTTAATGGCAAAAAAATGTGGTATCGAAATCATGCCGAGCCGATTATTAAATGAAGGCAATCGACGACATTTTATCACTCAGCGATTTGACCGAATCAAAAACCAAAAAGTTCACGTACAAACCCTAAATGGTTTGGCTCATATTGATTATAAAAAACCCGGAAGCTGCTCATACGCAGAAGTGTTTGCAGTCGCAAGACAAATGCAATTATCAGCCCTCGATGCGGAGCAACTTATTAAACGTATGACATTCAATATCATTGCCCGTAACCATGACGATCACGCTAAGAATTTTGCTTTCATACTGCATAATGATACTTGGTCTCTCGCGCCCGCTTATGATTTAGCCTACAGCTACAAGCCCGGCAGCAAATGGGTCAATAGCCATTGGATGAGCTTAAACGGCAAACGAGATGATTTCACACGGGATGACTTCTATAGCCTCGAAAAGCTCAGCCCAATGTTTAGTAGACGCAAGTTAGACGACATCATTGACAAAACCATTGAACAGGTTTCCCATTGGCCCAAGCTCGCAAAAGAATGGGATGTGCCCAATACATTAATAGACGAGATCAAGGCCAATCTGAGACTAACCCTATAGCTAATGAGCTGTATGTCCGTAAAGGAAGACAAGGTTATTGTTTACAAAATGCGTTTCAACAAACGATCCGCCCGTACCCGAAACACACGCTTAAGTAACTTTTGAATAGCTTTAGGGTATTCTCTACGTGTATCCAATTGCAAATAATTGGTCACCGTTTTGGTATGTTCAAAAATACTTTCTAACTCAGCTTGAAACTTACCTTCCAACAATTGATGATTGTCTTGAATCAGCAAGCCATTCTCCAAGTCCAACGCCCAAGCCCTTGGATTGACATTATTCCCTGTCAGCAAAGCACGCTTACGATCAGCCCATAAGCCTTTTAAATGAAAACTGTTGGCATCGTGTCGCCACAAATGAATAGCAAGCTGACCGCTAGACAAATATTTACGATTGGAACGGGCAAACTTGCGTAGGTTAATTTCGTATAAATAAGGCAAACCACCTATGGGTTTAAAAGGCTGCTCAGGTGGAATATAAAAATCATTGGCTACTTTGTCACCAACGATAATATGAGTTTCTACCCCTCGCTTTATGGCACGCTTAACTTCCCTTAACACCACTTTCGGCAAATTAAAATAAGGCGTGAAAAGATACAACTCCGTTCGTGCCTCGGCAATCATTTCCACTATCACTTCATTCAATTGATTGTCTTTTTTACCCACCCCCACCAAAGGGGTTACACCTATGTGCTGCGGATTAATCAACTCACTTTCCAATGAGTAAGAGGCTTCAAGCAAAGACGCTCTAAACTGTTTTATCAAAGGCTTTAGTTTTTTCGTTGTAGGCCATTCTCCTTGGGAGAAATCTTGCACGGCAATGTGGCCTATCATGACTTGCTCAATAAAACCCACCATACTATCAGCGAGCTTTTGGCATTCTAATACATGGTATCTGTCTAATCGGTATTTATCCTGCTTATGCAAATAGACATTATTGAAACTAGCACCACTGTAAATGACTTTATCGTCAATAATGAAACCTTTTAAATGCAGCACACCAAACACTTCACGATGGCGCACTGGCACACCATAAACCGGAATTTGCTCTTTGTACTTTTGCGCAAACTCCTGATACATGGCAGCATTTCCTTCACAGGCTTCTGCGCCAATCAATCCCCGTTGTGCACGATGCCAATCGACACAAATCACAATGTCTAAATCTGGACTACGCTGTTTGGCTTCATAGGCCGCCGTTAGTATCTCACGCCCTCCCTCATCGTTTTCCAAATACAAAGCGACCAAGAAGATTCTCGACTTCGCAGTACGAATCGCCTCAAGTAGAAACTCTCGATACTCACTTGGCGAATGCAGGATAGTAAAGTTATCTGGATGAGCAGAAAACATGGGTAAGGATACGAACAATGAAGCTTGTGGCATAACTTAAAAAAACGACCTTTAAAAAAACAGACAAAATTGTAACAAATCTGCTCACCAATTTCGTTAAAAATATTAAACAACACAAAGTAAAATAATGAGTTAACACTTTTATCTCTAAGCTTCCATGAGCAGATCCGTTACAAACACAAGACTATTGAAATTTACTCACCATGCTGAGCAAAGAAATCCAATAATAACTGATTAAACGCAACCGGCTGCTCCCAATATGGTGCGTGTCCTGCCTCTCTAAAAATATACACATCAGGATCGTTCCAATATTTTGCATAACTGCGCAATCGAGAAGGTGGCATGTACATGTCTGCATCACCTGTAAAGAGTAAAAGAGGTACTTCAACTGCAGCAATCTGCTCTGGAGTAAGGGCATTTTCCAAGGGGATGGCAACTCGCTTCAAGCGTGAAATTTCCTCAATTGCTAACCACTCTTTCATACCTTCTGGGTTTGATTCACGGTAATTTGGACTGACTTCTTTCAAAAGTACTGGCATGGCTCTATAGCCTTCCGGAAACAAGGTATCGTCTGTGGCACGGTAATTTGGATCACCTATTTTACCTATGGTCACCCCAATCGTGATACTCAGCAATCGCTCAGGATAAGACACAGCAACATCAGGAACAATATCAGCACCCGCGGCTAATCCCACTAAGTGAAAACGCTTTACTCCCAAATGATCAACCACACTCAACAAGTCACTCATGCCACTCACAGTGACTGACTCATCGGTAATTTCAGTATTCAAATGACCACGACGAGAATAAGCAATTACTCGATAACCCGCTTTAGCAAACACAGGTTGTTGATACTTCCATATTAATGCGCTACTGGAAGCAGGATGCAGGAGCACTACAGCCTCACCTTCACCACCTGTATCCCAATACCAAAGTCGTGCACCATCTACGTCAACATAACCTTCTTTAGCTGGCACTTGATCAGGTACTGGTGCCCATTCAGTTTGCGGCTCAATAAGGTTATCTTCTGACACCTTTACCGAAGAAGATGTCATTACATTACATCCTGTTATAAGGGTTAGTATTGACCCCATAGTAAAAGCTTTAAACAAGCTCATGAATTACTCCTTAAAATTACAGATTAGTAAAAGAAAACACATCCAAAGAAAAAATAAACCGAATAACAAAACACCTTACCCAAACTGCTTCACTCAACAAGACTGGAAAATTTAGCCATCTTTATAAAATAGAATATTCGCCTTTTAACAATCCTAGATAATAAAAAAGCCCTTTCAGGTAGTACCAACTCACCCAATCCATCTTCATTAAATAAAAAGGCATTAAATAGATCTTAAAAGACCTTATCCACTTAGGTAAAATATCAATAAGCTCACATTTCTTCTTCTAACTTTTAACAACTTATCCGCTCAATACCTTCCTCCTTATCGTCCTTTTTTCATGTATAGATAGGAATACAATCACTCCGTTTTCAATAAAAACTTATCTTTTAAGATAAATCTTAAAATCAACTTAAAAATTAAGTTGATTTAAGAAAGATAAATTTCTTTATTAGTCACTATATCATTTACAAAAAATAACATTCAATTATAATATTCAAAAAGTTTCAATATTTTCCACAACTTGCGTTATCCCCCTAACACGATAAGGATATTTCTGATGACCTTAAATAAAAAGCTTATTCTCTCTAGTTGCGGCATTTTGTTAATCATCTCAACAATACTAACTGTCATTTCCATTGTCGCAATACGCGGTCAAATTACTCAGGATTTACGTCAGAACATGCTGACTTATGGACAAGCAAGCTCAAATCAAATTGCGAATTGGATAGCCGACAAAGGACAAGTACTTCATGCACTAAAAGAAGTTGTTGAAGCCTATCCAGACAATGACGATGTTATTTTAAGGTCATTAAAACAAACCATTTCTGCAGCTAAATTAAGCTCCTTAGTTTATGGATTAAAATCCGGCGATGCTTTTTTCAGCCGCGGTAAAAATGTTCTGGACAATTACGATGTAACCAAAAGGGGCTGGTATCAAACAGGACTAAAAACACAAAACTTAGTCATAACAGAACCTTATAGAGGGAGAACTTCCGGAGCGTTATTAATCTCTCTAGTTCAACAAACACAGCAGAACGGACAGTTTCACGGTGTGTTAAGTGCCAATGTGAATTTAAATGGTATTGATGATGTGATTTCAGACATGGCTGTACCAGGTGAAGGATACGCTTTTATTGTATCTGACTCAGGTAGAATTATTTCTTACCCAGAAACAACGAACGCATCAAATGAAGCAAACGATTTTAACAATAAAATGCTAAATGAAGTAGATGAAGGCTTGAGTTTGTCTTTCATTCAAGAAAATAGTCAATCGAATATGCTCAGCGACATTAATATCCATAACGTGGATTATTTGATGTCTTCACGACGTATTCAAAATACACCTTGGACCTTAGTGTTATTAGGTAAAAAAGATATTCTCATGGCCCCCGTAACAGAACTGGCCATAAAACAAGCCTTAGTGGCCATTGCATTGATGCTGGTTTCTATTTTCCTTATGAGCTTTATGATTCGAACCTTATTAGCTGACTTGTTTAGAGTATCAAATGCTCTTGCTGACATAGCCCAAGGTGAAGGCGATTTAACGGTACAAATCTCCACCAAAAGTCAGGATGAAGTCGGTAAACTGGCGCACAACTTCAATGACTTTGTGTTCAAACTACGCGACATTATCAAAAGTATTGAACAACTTACTCATACCTTATTTGAGCAAGCAACCAAAAGTACTCAATCCGTAGAAGAAAGCACTAAACGCTTAAATGTCCAACAGGACGAAATGATTTCCGTTGCCTCGGCCGTTGAAGAAATGACATCCGCTACGCAAGAAATTGCGCTTAACGCTGAGATGACGGCAGACAATTCAAACAAGACTGTCACCATAAGCGATAATGGTCAAAAACTTGCCAAAGCAAGCTTAGAATCCATTTCTCAATTATCAAACGAAGTCAACGAGGCCAGTCAGGTCATTACCGAACTGAATGAGCAAGGAGACAAAATTAACAGCATAGTTTCCACCATCAGTGACATAGCTGAACAAACCAATTTACTCGCACTGAATGCTGCCATTGAAGCCGCTCGCGCCGGAGAACAAGGACGAGGCTTTGCCGTCGTTGCCGATGAAGTTCGTGTCTTATCACAAAAAACTCACCTTTCGACGGAAGAGATTTCAGGCATGATATCTACTTTGCAAAGCACAACCAACAAAGCGGTAAAAGTCATGGAACTATGCCATAACCTAGCCAATACCAGTGTTGAGGACACAAAAAAATCAGGCGAAAGCTTCTTAGAAATTGCCAATGCCATCGAACAAATCAACCAAATGACCATTCAAATCGCCACAGCCGCCGAAGAACAAACCAGCGTCATTAGTGAAATAGGCAAAAATACCGTAGCGGTTCGTGATGTTTCATCCAACTTGCTGGATCAAATGTCAGACGGTTTAAAACAATCTAACGATTTAAAAGGCTTGGCAGAATCCCTTCGCACACAAGTGAATAAATTCAAACTGTAAAAAAAAACTCTGGCAGAGCGGCAACACCGCTCTGCCAATTAGATGGATAGAGCCCTACAGTCAGTATGCTGAGCCAGGTATTTTTGCCAAGCCACATCAATTTCTTTTACTTCACTTTTAATCCAGCGACGAAACGCTTGTACTTTTTCACACGTAAATTCAGATTAGCAAAAGAAAACATATTTAAAGGAAAAACAAACCAATCAACAGAACACCTTAACCAAAATTTTTCACTCAACAAGACTGGAAAATTAAGCCACCTTTATAAAAAATATTAGCTTTTTATAATCTTAGATAATCCCTCCCTTTCAGCTAATACCAAGTCACCCAACCCATCTTCATTAAATAAAAAACTTAGCTTTGAAGATAAACCTTAAATTAACTTGAAAATCAAGTTAATTTAAGAAAGATATATTTCTTTATTAATCACTACATCATTTACAACAGATAGCATTCAATTATAATATTCAAAAAAATTTCAATATTTTCCATAATTTGCGTTATTCCCCTAACACGATAAGGATATTTTTGATGACCTTAAATAAAAAGCTGATTCTCTCTAGTTGCGGCATTTTGTTAATCATATCAACAATACTAACTGTCATTTCCATTGTCGCAATACGCGGTCAAATTACTCAGGATTTACATCAGAACATGCTGACTTATGGACAAGCAAGCTCAAATCAAATTGCGAATTGGATAGCCGACAAAGGGCAAGTACTTCATGCATTAAAAGAAACTGTTGAAGCCTATCCAGATAATGACGATGTTATTTTAAGGTCATTAAAACAAACCATTTCTGCAGCTGAATTAAGCTCCTTAGTTTATGGATTAAAATCCGGTGACGTTTATGGATTAAAATCCAGCGACACTTTTTCCAGCCGCGGTAAAAATGTTCTGGAGAATTACGATGTAACCAAAAGGGGCTGGTATCAAACAGGACTAAAAACACAAAACTTAGTTATAACAGAACCTTATAGAGGCAGATCTTCCGGAGCGTTATTAATCTCTCTAGTTCAACAAACACAGCAGAACGGACAATTTCACGGTGTGTTAAGTGCCAATGTTAATTTAAGTCGTATTGATAATGTGATTTCAGACATGGCTGTGCCAGGTGAAGGATACGCTTTTATTGTGTCTGACTCAGGTAGAATTATTTCTTACCCAGAAACAACGAACGCATCAAATGAAGCAAACGATTTTAACAATAAAATGCTAAATGAAGTAGATGAAGGCTTGAGTTTGTCTTTCATTCAAGAAAATAGTCAATCGAATATGCTCAGCGACATTAATATCCATAACGTGGATTATTTGATGTCTTCACGACGTATTCAAAATACACCTTGGACCTTAGTGTTATTAGGTAAAAAAGATATTCTCATGGCCCCCGTAACAGAACTGGCCTTAAAACAAGCCTTAGTGGCCATTGCGCTGATGCTGGTTTCTATTTTCCTTATGAGCTTTATGATTCGAACCTTATTAGCTGACTTGTTTAGAGTATCAAACGCTCTTGCTGACATAGCCCAAGGTGAAGGCGATTTAACGGTACAAATCTCCACCAAAAGTCAGGATGAAGTCGGTAAACTGGCGCACAACTTCAATGACTTTGTGTTCAAACTACGCGACATTATCAAAAGTATTGAACAACTTACTCATACCTTATTTGAGCAAGCAACCAAAAGTACTCAATCCGTAGAAGAAAGCACTAAACGCTTAAATGTCCAACAGGACGAAATGATTTCCGTTGCCTCGGCCGTTGAAGAAATGACATCCGCTACGCAAGAAATTGCGCTTAACGCTGAGATGACGGCAGACAATTCAAACAAGACTGTCACCATAAGCGATAATGGTCAAAAACTTGCCAAAGCAAGCTTAGAATCCATTTCTCAATTATCAAACGAAGTCAACGAGGCCAGTCAGGTCATTACCGAACTGAATGAGCAAGGAGACAAAATTAACAGCATAGTTTCCACCATCAGTGACATAGCTGAACAAACCAATTTACTCGCACTGAATGCTGCCATTGAAGCCGCTCGCGCCGGAGAACAAGGACGAGGCTTTGCCGTCGTTGCCGATGAAGTTCGTGTCTTATCACAAAAAACTCACCTTTCGACGGAAGAGATTTCAGGCATGATATCTACTTTGCAAAGCACAACCAACAAAGCGGTAAAAGTCATGGAACTATGCCATAACCTAGCCAACACCAGTGTTGAGGACACAAAAAAATCAGGCGAAAGCTTCTTAGAAATTGCCAATGCCATTGAACAAATCAACCAAATGACCATTCAAATCGCCACAGCCGCCGAAGAACAAACCAGCGTCACTAGTGAAATAGGCAAAAATACCGTAGCGGTTCGTGATGTTTCATCCAACTTGCTGGATCAAATGTCAGACGGTTTAAAACAATCTAACGATTTAAAAGGCTTGGCAGAATCCCTTCGCACACAAGTGAATAAATTCAAACTGTAAAAAACTTTGGCAGAGCGGCAACACCGCTCTGCCAATTAGATGGATAGAGCCTTACAGTCAGTATGCTGAGCCAGGTATTTTTGCCAAGCCACATCAATTTCTTTTACTTCACTTTTAATCCAGCGACGAAACGCTTGTATTTTTTCATACTTAAAATGTGGTGCTGGTGCCACCAAATAAAAATCGTAACGTGATTTCATATAGACAGGTAAAGGACAAATCAACTGCCCTTTTTGAATGTGATCATATACCAAACCAAAACGCACCATAGCCAAACCTTGTCGAGATAACAAAGCCTCCACTAAGGAAGTGGAATCCGCCACATGCAAATTAGACTTTAAAGGTAGATCGTATAACTTAAGAAAAGTTTGTAATTTAGGCCAAACATGCTCCATATCTGGACCAGTGTCTGTAATGATAGAGATATCCAAAAGCTGTTCAACAATGCCTTTAGATGTGTCAATTAACGCAGGGTGACATACTGGTAAAAGGTTCTCTTCAAATAATAGTTCAGATTGTAATCCATCATAATGACCTTCACCTAAACGCACACAAAGGTCTAAATCCGTATCGGCAAAACTTGACAAGCCGATGCTAGGACTAAGCCGCAGATTAATATCGGGAACCGACGCTTGAAACATACCAAGCCTAGGTACTAACCAACGACTCGAAAAAGAAGGTACTGCACTAATAACCAAGGTGTTTGGATTCGGGTCCTGAGTAATACCTCGCACCCCTTCTTCCATTAACTGAAAGGCCCGATTGACGTAGTCATATAAATAATGACCTTCTGAGGTCAATATCACTTGACGCGTTTGTCGTTCAAACAAAGTCACCCCAAGATGCTGTTCTAGGGTTTTGATCTGCTGGCTAATTGCCGCTTGAGTAACAAACAAATGCTCAGCGGCGTCTTTAAAGCTCAAACTTTCTGCGGCAAA
Source organism: Marinomonas sp. THO17 (assembly GCF_040436405.1). Lineage (NCBI taxonomy): Bacteria > Pseudomonadati > Pseudomonadota > Gammaproteobacteria > Oceanospirillales > Oceanospirillaceae > Marinomonas > Marinomonas sp. THO17. Next base: position 898,435 of record NZ_AP031575.1, read on the forward strand.
TCGAAACGCCAACATAGATTTCAATGGCGGTAAACTGCGAGATAATGACATAACTCACCTATAGTTAAGTTTTTCTTAATCATAATAGGTTTTTTCTCGTTTGTCCCTCAGAAATATCTGTACCACTATAAACACATAATCTGACAACAACCGAGAGGACAACAAAATGAAAACCTATCAAGATACACATTTAGAATTAACAGCTCAACGCCTTATTTTGAAGAAAAAAAGCGCAAGTGACTTCACCAAAGTGGCACTCAAAAGTATCAAAAGCCTTATTGCTAAAATGCACCATAATTGGAAAACCCGTCGTCAGCTTCATCGATTGAACGAGATGCAGCTAAAAGATTTAGGCTTAACTTCATCTGATGTATACAATGAAGTGAATAAACCTATTTGGAAATAAATAATGCCATCCAGAAACTCACACCTTTAATCCGGTTACTCACCTTGGTAGCCGGATCCACCCCCAAATTTCACGCAAACAAACTCAATATCATACCAATAAAACTGTTTACTTTTTAATCAAAGCATATTAAGAGTAATAAAAAGAAAATTGCTTACCCTCACAAAGTGACTAATTCCACACAGGAAATAATAATGAAACAAATCACTTTATTACTCGTCAGTTTTTTGCTTTTTGCTTGTTCCAGTAATCCGACAGGTACCATCAGTGTTCGCTCAGTCGAATCAGATGGCAAATTAAAAGAACCCCTCACTTCCACCGCCAATCTAGTAACAGATGATAAAACCATTTTTAAAACTGAAACCGACGGTTCTACTGATGGAAACGATGTATATGCCATCTATCTTACAGATGCTTATTTAAAATATTTAGCCGATTGGTGGGGAGTTAATGAGGTCATTTTTGTCGTTGAATTTACCGAAGCTGTAACCGGAGAAACAGATTCAGACACAGCTACAAAAATATTGGGCCCCTATGAAAAGTTGTCTGATGGCATCAAAGCGCCATTACTAAATAAAGCCTTGTATGGGCCCAAAAAAATGGAAAGCGATTTACTGAGCATGAACATCAAAGTCTATGAATATGACTTAGATGAAAATGATGAGAGTTCAGCTATGCTCGAATTTATCGCTTCTGCTGCAGAAAGCTTTTCTTTATCTGACCCTATTACCTTGGGGGAGATAAAACTTGCAAAAGAAATTGCAAATACATTATTACTCGCCAATGAAAATGACCTTATCATGGAAATGGATATTGATTTTGTGGCAGGAAATAGCAAATACGCTTCCAACAATCATTCTAATGTTGTACCTCTGAAAGACGGTGAAATAATTATGGTTAAACAAGAAGGATGCGCAGTGATGACATGTTATGACTATTTTAGTAAAGGCGGGTCTAACATTCCTGGATTCCTTCCAGACTTATTTATGCTAATACCGACTGCACTGAACAGAGCTTTTGTTGACACCCCGGATCATTCGAGTCTCAAAGATTTTAAAGATGAAAATCTAATTGTGACAAAGGACGGTATTACAGAGCTTGATAATAACGGCAAACCAAATGGACTTTATACAGATAAAACTTGGCTTAGATTAAATATCGTAAAAGGCGGGGATGCGTCGCAATGGTCGTTCAGGAAAAAACTTTATCCAACAGCAGAAGAGATTGAAAAGCTTTTAAAAAATCCCTACTCACTTAACCGTGAAAACATCGATTCCATCTTAAAAGGTATTAATGACGCACAAGAAAGCTTAGTTGAAGTAAAAACAAAGGCCGTTATTAAACTGACGTCTAAAATGAGTCAAAACGACACCCATTTTATTGAAGCAAATACTAATAACAGTAGCTTATGCATAAGTTATCCAGAGAATGTAAATATTATTAACACCGCTGCCAAACCGAATGATGGCGATGATACACAAGCCTTCAAATTTGGTAAGTTGAGTTCGTCAAAACAAAGCAGCTGTTACAAAATAGCTCCCTCATCAGAAGCAGGCTCATCAGAAGACACTTTTACTCCAGGATCAGGTGACTTTATTGTGAACTATGAGGTCAATGATGATATCAAAGTACAAAGTTTACCTTACTTAGTAAGAGCAAGACTTGAAGTAAACGACTTTACTCTGTCCTGCATGGCTAATGCTGACAACACCAGCTACCAGCTTGTGCTTAAGCCCAATACATCAGAGAGCAAGAGTAAAATCCCACAGATCACAGCTGTTCTCTTTGGGGATGCCGATCAAGACATTCCCTTCACTGCAACCGATACCGAGATTAAGACCAACAGATACTTTGATCAAAAGGATGACATAAACATCAAGGTAGAAGATATTTTTGGAGCCTCTATTTCTCTAAAAATTTCAAATGATGATATTAATAAATGCCTTGCCAATACGTGAGATACAGGGGCTTCCTAGTAATTATTTAATTTAAAAAACTAACAGACGCCAATTTATTTTGATTTTATACCGGTTTGCTTTATTAACAACTCTCTCATTAACTGAATAAAGATCTCACGGCTTCTGCCACGGCGAAAGATCATCGAAAACGGCGCTTGATACCCAAACTCACTTGGTAATAAAGGTATTAGGCGTCCCTCTTTGACAAAACTTTGGGCATAATGCTCCGGAAGATAACCAACATACCGACCAGAAAGAATAAGGGTCAGTTGTGCTTCCATACTCTCAACCGTTGCCGTACTGTGACCAAAGCCTCTTTTTCTGAGATCAGCAGCATTCCAGTAACTGCGAGTAACGAGGCCGCAATTGGTTACTTGCTCGACTGACACATAGTTTTCATTAAATAAGGGATGAAGATGGCTGCAATACAGCCAATGCTGCTCACGATACAGCTTTTCTTCTACCACGTTATTAACGCTGGAAGGAAAGTTACCAATAGCGAAATCCAGTTGATTGTTTAAAATACCTTGCACCTGCTCATACGGACTGCGAATTTGTAGATTAAGATGAACGGCCGGAAACTTTTCACTAAATTGTCGAATAATATTTGGCAAAGAAAGGGACTCATCCATCACAGTCGCATCCAGTACCGCAATACGAAACGTTCCTCCCATGTCGCCTTTTAATGCTTGAGCGTGTCTTTCCAGCTCTTCCATTTCATCCATGAGTTTGATCGAATGATGAAAAAACTCTTGTCCCTTTTCAGTCAGAGAAAAGCCAGAGCGGCCACGTTGACACAAGACAAAACCTACATAAGCTTCCAATTCGCTCATATAGTTACTGATGGCTGAAGTAGTCAGATTGAGTTCTTGTTGAGCGCCAGAATAGCCCTGATGTTTTACCACGGCGATAAAAACTTCTAGCAATCTTACATTGATTCGCTTTTCTTGCCTCATAGACTAAGCTCCTTTTCGGTATCACTTCAGTAATTTCTGAAGTGATTATTTGGCATTTACTATTTAACCGTCAAGGTCGCTTTTCTAACATGAACCTTAGTTAAAAAATCACACTGCTAAGGCCCATGACTATGCATAATCCGCAGCACAAGCCCCTTTATCAACCACAGAGTGGTAACGACATGCCACGTTTTGGTGGCCGCGCAACCATGATGCGTCTGCCATTTGTGGAAGAGCTAGATGCACTTGATGTGGCTTTTATCGGGGTTCCACTTGATGTCGGCACGTCCCAACGTGCTGGTACTCGTTATGGCCCGCGTCAAATCCGTGCCGAATCCGTGATGATTCGACCTTATAATATGGCTACGGGAGCCGCTCCTTTTGACTCACTCTCTGTGGCAGATATCGGTGATGTGCCAATCAATACCTATAATCTGTTGAAGTCCGTCGACATCATTGAAGAATATTACAACAAGCTCAATCCATACTCTCTTATCCCACTGACATTAGGTGGTGACCATACATTGACCCTACCTATTCTGCGCGCCCTCAAAAAAAAGCATGGTCCTGTTGCCTTGATTCACGTGGATGCACACACCGACACCAACGACAATATGTTTGGTGAAAAAATAGCCCACGGCACAACATTCCGTCGCGCAGTAGAGGAAGGGCTGCTCGATTGCGATGCGGTATTCCAAATTGGACAGCGGGCACAAGGTTACTCCGCCGAAGACTTTAAATGGGGTGAAACGCAAGGCTTCACCCTCATTACAGCAGAACAATGCTGGCACAAATCACTTGATCCTCTTATGAGTGAAATACGCCAAAAGATCGGCGAACGCCCTGTCTATCTTTCATTTGATATCGATGGCATTGATCCTGCTTGGGCACCTGGTACAGGCACACCAGAAGTGGGCGGTTTAACCTCCATTCAGGGTCTTGAGATCATACGAGGTTGCAAAAACTTAAACCTGATTGGCGCAGATTTGGTCGAGGTATCACCACCTTACGATGTGAGTGGTAATACTTCGCAATTAGCCGCGAATTACCTGTATGAGATGCTGTGTGTTTTACCCGGTGTTCAGTATCGGTAAAGAACAGCATACCTAAAAAGTAAACGACACATTACATGCACTAGCGACGGGCAGGTCAATATGCAGTTAGCATTATATCGAACACTTTGGGGGGTAACGTCCTGTCTGGACGACATCGCATCCCAATTAAAAGCAGTCGGATTTACTGGCGTCGAGGGTCGAATTCCTCTCACATCAGAAGCGATAAGCCGTTTTAAACAAGAGCTCACTCGAAATGAGCTGGATTACATTGCCATTTTATTTACCGGTGGTAATGTCATTCCCGACCAGTCGGAATCACCACAACAACATTTAGAACGAATGGCAAGACAGATCGAATCGGCCCAAACACTCGGCGCTAAGTTCATTAATGTATTGGCAGGGAATGACCGTTGGCCCATGTCACAACAGGTCGACTTCTTTGGCCAAGCTCAAGAACTCTCCGAAAAAGCAGGCATAATATGCAGTTTTGAAACGCATAGGGGCACCTCTCTCTACAGCCCCTGGCCTACCCTTGAACTCATCGACCAGCTGCCCAATCTTAATTTCACTATGGACATTAGTCATTGGGTATTAGTGTGCGAACGCTTGCTTAACCAACCCGAAGACGATTTATCAAGCTTTCTGGACCGTGTTTACCATATTCAAGCTCGAGTTGGCTATGATCAGGGAGCACAGACTCCTCACCCAGCCGCCCCAGAATTCAAAACAGCCCTTAAATTTCATCAATCTACTTGGCAATCTATTTGGCAGCGACATCAAGCAGAAGGTCGAAACATCACCACCATGACTACCGAATTTGGCCCTGATGGTTACTTACATCATCTGCCATTTACCAATGTGCCAGTGGCAGATCTTTGGTCACTAAATGATTGGATGGCATTAGAGGAACGCTCTCATTTTAACCGATTTATTAACACAGTCGACGGATAACGCTTTACCAACCAATACCCATTAATTAGCGCATTTAGTATCAGAGTTAGGATTTTATTATGAGTTCATCTAACAAAACATTTACTCGTATTCCCGTTGTGAACGTAGCAGGACTGTTCAGCGAATCCCTTGAGGAAAGAAAGAAGGTCGCGGCAAAAATGGGCGAAGCCGCCAGAGACGTTGGCTTTTTGTATGTCACAGGGCACGGCATACCTGCCGATAAAATCAAAGCACTTCGAGAGGCAGCCAAACAATTCTTTGCTCAACCCATTAATAAAAAAATGGACTACTACATAGGAACGTCCAAAACCCACAAAGGTTTTGTACCTGAGGGTGAAGAAATCTATGGCACAGGCAAACCCGACAAGAAAGAGGCCTTTGATATTGGCTTTCCTGCACCTGAAGACCACCCTTTTGTTATAAACAAAACTCCTCTGATTGGTGCAAATGACTGGCCAAGGCTGGAAAATTTCAAAGAACCTGCATTAGATTACTATGAAACTGTTTTCGCACTGGGACGAAAACTCTTCTCTGGTTTTGCTTTGGCATTGGATCTTGAAGAAGATTACTTCGAGTCAATGGTGACTTGTCCGCCCGCCAAACTGCGCTTAATTCACTATCCTTTTGATGCTGAAGCCGAAGACAGACCGGGTATCGGTGCGCACACAGATTACGAGTGCTTCACCATGCTACTATCCGATCAACCCGGTCTAGAAGTCATGAATGATGATGGTATCTGGATAGATGCCCCACCGCTCAAAAACGGAGCAGAAGAAGCCTTAGTCATCAATATTGGGGATATGCTCGAAGTGCTTACAGCTGGGCGTTTTGTCGCCACATCACATCGGGTTCGCAAAGTATCTCAAGAGCGCTATTCCTTTCCTTTATTTTTCGCCTGTGATTACCACACGCTGATTCGTCCGTTGCCCCAATTCGATAATGGTAATACCGAATATAAAGAACTAAGCATAGGCGATCACATGTACAGCCAAGCTTTACAAACCTATCGATACTTACGAGAAAAAGTTGCCAAAGGTGAGCTCTCCATGCCGGAGCGAGCGACTGACGTTGCTACCTTTGGATACATGAAAAACCACTCTTAACCCGAAAAACAATAATAACTAGATCACAAAAGAGAAGCGCTATAAATAAACTACTGAGGAACGACAAAATGAAACCAATCACATCGAAAATCGTAACTGGATTAACCCTATTAGCAACAGGTATCTTTAGCCAAATGGCAGTGGCTGGAACACTGACAGACGGAAAACTCGTCATTGGCATGGAAATCACCTATCCTCCATTTGAATCTTACGATGGTGACAAGGTAGTAGGGTTTGACCCAGAGCTTACAGCTCTCTTAGCCGCCAAAATGGGGGTGGAGGAAAGCTTCAGTGACAACAAGTTCACTGGTCTGATTCTAGGATTAGGTGCCAACAAATTTGATGCTGTCATTTCCGGTATGTACATCAAAGACGAACGTCTAAAACAGGCAGACGCTATACCCTATGCTCGAACTGGCGCCGCCATCATGGTCGCGAAAAACAGCACAGTCTCTCCGGCAACAGACAAAGACTTATGCGGTCTGAAAGTCGGGCTGCAAACAGGCACCTCTTGGGTAAAAGAGTTAGGTGAATTATCCACCTCTTATTGTCTCCCAAATGGCAAAGAAGCCATCAAAATTCAAGAATTTCCATCTGCTCCAGAAGCCACACAAGCCATGTTATCAGGCAACATTCAAGCACAAGTTGAAATTGCCGGCGCAGCACAGATGTTTGTTGAACGTACTAAGGGTCGAGTAAAAATCAGTTCGACTGATTTGGTTTACCCAAACACATTGGGCATCTATGTAAAAAAAGGCAATACCGAACTGAAAAAAGCCTTTGAAAAAGCCATGGCAGAAATCAAAGCAGATGGTTCCTACTATGAGCTCATTCGTAAATACGAACTAACGCCGGTCAGCAAATAATAACCTTTGCTTAATATGGAGCTACAAACTCCAAGCAATGACTAAGGTATAAAGAGTGGTAGCGTCATGGACGCGCTCCTACTCTTTCTGATCTCACGCAACATGTGCACATTGATTTCATCTAACGAAGAAGAACGCCTATTCTTGAGATAGGTATCGGAGCTCAAATGAATTTAGATTGGGAATATTTTTTCTCACTGTTTACCATGGCCTCTTTTTACAGAGCCTGCGTCACGGTTGTCGTTATCAGCACACTTTCTTGGATACTAGGACTTGGCTTGGGGTTTGTTATTGCTTGTGCCAAAATGTCCACCGCACGCTGGTTAAATCTTCCTGCGGGTGTGTTTATTTGGTTTTTTCGTAGCGTCCCCCTGTTAGTCGTCCTTGTTTTTGTCTATAACTTACCACAACTCTTTCCTGCTACTGGGCCTTATCTTGGTGTGCCATTTATTGCCGGCTTGGTTAGTTTAGTCGTTACAGAAGCAGCCTATATGGCGGAGATCCATCGCACGGGTTTGCTGTCTGTTGCCCAAGGACAAAGAGAAGCAGGACACGCGCTGAATATTGGTTTTATTGGCGTTCAGAGACTGATTGTCATTCCTCAAGCCATTCGAATTTCCATGCCAGCCTTGATCAACGAATACGTCACTGTAATCAAGCTTAGCTCTCTTGTTTCAGCGATTTCATTACCAGAATTACTACAAACAGGTCAGCGCCTTTATTCACAAAACTTTCTCGTCATGGAAACCTTACTCGCAGTGGCGGTTTATTACGTTGCGATTGTGACCATCTTTGGTTCAGTTTTACAGTGGATTGAAAAAAAACTCGATGTGCCATCACGTAAACCTGAAACCCTCTCGGACGAACAATGCGTCGCGCTAAGAAAAGCCGCGACCGCCATACCCTCAAGAGAGACCCCAGATTCAAAAGGCCAGCCACCCGCCTTGCAACTTAAGCAAATTCGCAAACAGTTTGGTGATCATGAAGTCCTTAAAAAGATTGATATGGACATCAAAATTGGCGAAGTTATTAGTATTATCGGCCCTTCCGGCTCAGGTAAAACCACCCTCATTCGAACCATCAACTTGCTCGAAACACTCAACGGCGGTGAAGTGATTTTATTTGGAGAGGATTTCATCAAAGGCGGTCAAAAACCAAATCAGAGAAACCTTCGCAAAGGTTTGCAGCGTATTGGTATGGTTTTCCAAAGCTTTAATCTCTTTCCACACAAAACGGCGCTGGAAAACATCATGCTAGCCCCCCGCTATCATGGCAAACCGAGTGATGCAGAGGTAAATCGTAAACAAGCCCTGTATCTACTGGATCGAGTCGGGTTACTTGCCCATGCAGACAAATACCCTCATCAACTCTCGGGTGGACAACAACAACGTGTGGCCATTGCGCGAACCCTCGCCCTGTCTCCCGACATTATCCTGTTTGATGAGCCAACATCGGCACTCGACCCTGAAATGGTTGGCGAAGTGCTGAAGGTCATCCAAGATCTCGCCAAAGAAGGCATGACATTAATTATCGTGACACATGAGATGGACTTTGCTTTATCGGTATCCGATCGCGTCATCATGATGGAACATGGCATCATTCAGGCAGACGCAAGTCCACAAGACATTATGCAGGCCGATGACAACCACCCTGCTTTGCTTAGAGCAAAACAGTTTATGGGAATAGAGGCACAACCAAGCGAATACACAGCATAGGGAATAAAGGTCCATGCAACAAACCGAACTAGAATTACGCCAAGACTTAGCAGCCGCTTATCGGCTAGCGGCCATGCTAGGCTGGGAAGACACCTTATACACACATTTTTCAGTTCGCCTGCCTGATACCATAGCAGGTGAGCCGAGATTTTTAATCAACCCATTTGGCTTGATGTTCGATGAGATTTGCGCAAGTGACCTCATTGTTGTGGACCTCAATGGTCAAGTAATAGAAGGCAATGCAGATTACAACCCTGCTGGCTTCACCATTCACAGTGCAGTGCACATGGCACGCGACGATGCCCATTGCGTGATCCATACCCATACCTTGGCAGGCATGGCGGTGGCAGCTTGCAAGAGCGGACTGCTCAATCTCAATCAAATCAGCGCCGAATTTCATCAGCGTTTGGGGTATCACGCCTATGAAGGTGTCGCCTTTAATCTAGACGAACGTCAACGTATCCAAACCTCACTAGGGGACAATATTGCGTTAGTGCTAAAGAATCATGGCCTATTAAGTGTTGGGGCGACAGTGGCTGATGCTTTCCAAGTGATGTTCTACCTGAATAAAGCCTGTGAAATTCAGCTTGCAGTAGGACAAGTTGCCAGCCTCTCCGCCATTGACACCATTCCTGATTCCCTTGCTGATTACGTATCAGGGCAATTTAAAAAGGTAGAACATGAACGCCATATTGTATGGCAGGCCTGGAAGCGTAAACTGGATCGAATCGATCAATCTTACAAAGACTAAGCAATCGATAGGGAATCGAAATGCCCCTTTATGTTCTCCTAGCGTCCAATGATGACGAGTTCAATAATGAGTTGCTGGCTCAATCTCAGCAATATCCATGGATAGAATGGGTGCTGCCAGAGAGCCCACATGCCGTAAAGGCCCACATGGCAGCCTGCTGGTACCCTCAAGCCGATTTACTGGACAGGTTTCCTAATATCAAATGTCTGCACTCATTAGCGGCGGGGGTCGATCATTTAGGAGAAACATTGCTGAACTCCACTCGCTCAATCTGCAGAATTGTAGATGAAGAGCAAAAAGCGGGAATGCTGGAATATGTGCTTTGGGCAGTACTTTATTTTCAAAGAGATTTTGACAAGGCGATGCGACACCAAAACCAGCAAGATTGGCAACGCTATGTTCAGCGCCCAGCGCAGCAAACCTATGTCAGTATCATGGGGATGGGAGAAATAGGCAGCTTTGTCGCTAAAGGGCTTGCGCAACAAGGATATCAAGTCGCTGGTTGGTCAAATTCTAGAAAAAGCGTAACCAATGTCACCAGCTATGTGGGCAAAAGTGAACTTTCTTTGATGCTTAAAAAAACCGATATCCTCATCAACCTCTTACCTTTAAACGACAAGACATCTGGCATCATTAATCAGACTTTACTGTCTGAACTCAACAAGGACGCCGCCCTAGTAAACTGTGGCCGCGGCGGACATGTGAATTATGACGACCTCATTACTGCACTGCAAACACAATGCTTACGTGGCGCCATTTTGGATGTCTTTGATGAAGAGCCCCTATCAAAAGAAAGCCCCTTTTGGCGCATTCCCAACCTATTGATCACACCACACATGGCGTCCGCCTCTTCCATCGCCACACTGGTAAAACAAGTATCAGAAAATGCCATGCGTTGGCAAAGCGGAGATCCCCTCATAAACAGGCTCTAAAGAGACAATATCCTGTTAACTCAAGGCTTTCATTTAACCGATTACCTTCATTTACCAATTTCTTTAATGGGACTCACTCAACACCTTGTTAATGTCTTGCCAAGTCAAACCAGTGGCTTTTTTCTGCTCCCTTTGCAGGTCACCTTGGGTCAATTGAATAATCTGTCCGGCAATGGAAATGGCAATTTCAAAGGGCTTTTTCCCGGCCACTTCGGGTATACCCACTGGGCTGTGAACAGAATCAATCTCCGCTTTACTAAATGACGCACTGGCCAAGCGCTTTTTAAAGCGCATGGCTTTGGTCTGTGAACCAATCAAACCGATAAAGCGACAATCTTTTCGATCCAACAGGGCTTCCACCAGCTGATAATCCAACGCATGATCATGGGTCATGACCAAGGCGATTTCATTGGCGGTCATGACCTCTACATGCTCCAGCATGGAATCGTATACCAAGGGCGTCACATTGCTCGGCAAATCACTTGTTTTCTTGTCTTGAACAAGGCTGGTACGACTGTCTACCCAACGGATTTTAGCCTGCATTTCCCCCAATACATTCACCAAGGTGGTCGCTACGTGGCCCATGCCGAAAATGGTGATTTTCGCTGCGGGTTCTGGAAAATATTCCAACAAAACACTCACCGCCCCGCCACAGCACTGGTTGGTTTTGGCGGCAAGCGGAAAGTTTTCCAATATATGCGATGGCCCCTCGTTCGCCTCCAGCATGGCACGGGCTTTTTGACAGACAGCGTATTCCAACTGTCCCCCACCTATGGTGTCAAAACTGTGTTCTGCGGTAATCACCATCTTGCTTGCTGATTCTCGCGGTGACGAACCTTTGGTGCCGATCACAGTGGCCATCACCCAAGCTTGCCCTGACTTTTCCACTTCCACCAGAGCTTGAATCCAATTAAGAGAAGACATCATAGGCTGACCTCCTTACCCTCTTGCCCTACTTGAACTTCCACTTCCACCAGAGCTTGAATCCAATTAAGAGAAGACATCATAGTTTCACCTCCTTTTTCACCCTATTGTTATGACGCTTTCGCGCCAGCTTGATAGGCTTTCGCTGCTTGCAAAGCATAGTACACAGCTTCCGGTGTCGCGGGTGCAGATAAAGGCGGTGATAACTGATAATCACATAGAGAAGCGCATGCATCTTTTAATGCACACCATACGGAAATCCCCAACATCAATGGTGGCTCACCAACGGCTTTGGAGCGATACACGGTTTCTTCACTGTTGGCGCGATCAAAAAGTTTCACGGTGAGCTTTTCTGGCACATCGGCGGAGGTTGGAATTTTATAATTCGCCGGACTGTTGGTGGTAATACGTCCTTTGTCATCCCAGCTAAGTTCTTCCGACGTTAGCCAGCCCATGCCTTGCACAAAAGCCCCTTCTATCTGGCCAATATCAATGTGCGAGTTAATGGAGTAGCCCACATCGTGCAGAATGTCCACCTGCGTCACCTTATATTCTCCCGTTAAGGTATCGACAATCACTTCCGATACCGAAGCGCCGTTGGCGAAATACAAGAAAGGTCGACCTTTTGCGGCTTTTCTGTCGTAACCAATTTTCGGCGTTTTATAAAACCCCGTCGACGACAAAGACACCCGGTTCATATAGGCCAATTTGATGAATTCAGGGAAGCCCATGCTGTCGGCTCCCAAACTCACCACATCGTCTGCAATGGCAAAGTCTTCGGCTGAAATGGCAAACTGCTCAACAGCGAATTCACGTAATCGCTCCTTAATAGTATTGGCAGCGTCTAAGGCCGCCATACCATTTAAGTCCGTTCCCGCGGATGCCGCCGTGGGCGAAGCATTCGGCACCTTATCAGTACGTGTCGCCCCCACATTGACCCTTTGATAATCAATGCCAAACGCCTTCGCAACAATTTGTGCCACCTTGGTGTATAAACCCTGTCCCATTTCCGTGCCACCGTGACTCACATGAACACTGCCATCTGTGTACACATGCACCAAAGCTCCGCCTTGGTTAAGGTGTTTGGAAGTGAAGGAAATACCGAATTTCACCGGAGTTAAGGCTAAGCCCTTTTTCAGATACGGGCTTTGTCGATTATAAGCTTTGATGGCCTCACGGCGAGCACGATAGTCGGAACTCACCTCCAATTCCTCGATCAAGCTTAACAACACATCTTCTTCAATCTGCTGACCATAAGGCGTGGTGTCTTTGCCCGTTTGATAGCAATTCAGCTTACGAATGTCCAACGCGTCTTTGCCGACTTTGCAGGCAATTTCTTCAATAATGTTTTCCGCTAACAGCACCCCTTTGGGGCCACCAAAACCACGAAATGCCGTATTGGAAACCGTGTGAGTTTTGCCTCGATAACCACTGATACGAGCATTGGGTAAGAAATAAGCATTGTCAGCATGAAACATGGCCCGATCCACCACACCATCGGATAAGTCTGCGGTACAGCCACATTTGCCCACCATGTCGTATTCCGCCGCGACAATTTCACCTTGCTGTGTAAAACCCACTTGATATGAATTCCAGAAGTCGTGACGTTTACCCGTTTGCACCATATCGTCTTGACGTGGCATGCGGTATTTCACTGGACAACGGTTGCGCACCGCCAATACCGCCGCCATGCACCCGAGTGTCGCCGCTTGCGATTCTTTTCCGCCAAAGCCGCCGCCCATACGTCGCGTTTCCACCAGCACTTGAGCAACGGGCAAATCCAATACCCGCGCCACCAATTTCTGCACTTCTGCTGGGTGTTGTGAAGAAGCAAACACCTGTACTCCCCCGTCTTCATTCGGAATAGCGACACTGATTTGGCCTTCCAAATAAAAGTGCTCCTGACCTTTAATATAGAGATCCGACGACAAGGTATGCTCAGCTTGTGCTAATGCGGTTTTACTGTCGCCGCAACGAATGGTGTGGGTAGGTAAAACAAACTCTTGGCGCGCCAATGAGTCTTTTGGATGCAAGGTAGCGGCTTTACTCTGATAAGTAATTTCAGCCAATTCCACCGCTTGTTTCGCGGCTCGCAAATTGGTGGCCGCCACGGCAAAAATAGGCTGACCAATATAATGAACAAAATCCCCTGCCAATAACATATCACCACTTAATACAGGGGAGACATCAGGGTCCCCAGGAATGTCTGCTTGCAAGATCACATCCACCACACCCGGGTAAGCTTTTACCTTATCCAAATTTATCGACACTATGTCAGCAAAGGCTTCAGTGGACTTGCCTGTAGCCACATGAAGCTCATTGGGCCACTCTGGCATGTCATCAATATACACCGCGTCTCCCGTCACATGCTTGAGGGCGGATTCGTGACTGGGTAAGGCTTTGGTATCCTGCCCTGTGATAAGATTGTCCGGCAATTTACGCATGATCCACCCCCTTGTTGCCTATGTCTTGACCAAGAGCCAACCAGGATTCAGGCACTGGGTGGCCTGAAAGCGTCGGCACGGGATCACCTTTTAACTCCAACCAAGCTTTACGTACTAAATTACTCGCCATATCGAGACGATATTGCGCGCTGGCCCGCATATCACTCATGGGCTTTAATTCCTCACGCAAAGCCTGCAAAGCTTGCTCTAATGCTACCTCATCTGTGAGCGCCACATCTTGCAAACAAGCCTCCGCAGCGTTAGCACGAATGGGGGTAGCGGCCATACCGCCAAACGCGAGACGAACGTCAGTCATTCGCCCTTCATTAACCCTAAAACGCGCGGCTAATAGCACACTGGAAATGTCGTCTTCCATACGTTTGGAGACTTTATAGAAACGGTGAAAATCCGCCAGCTTGTCCAACGCAATGTGGAAAGCAACGAGGCATTCATCATCGGCCAACTGGGTGTGTTTATAGCCTAAATAAAATTCCGACATCTTAACCATACGGCTAGAACCATCAACTTTGTCCAACCGCACATCGGCATCAAACGCCAGCAAAATAGGAGGCATATCGGCAATAGGCGAGGCATTTGCCACATTGCCACCTAGGGTGCCGCGATTACGAATCTGTCGTGACGCAATACGACTCAGCAGATGATAAAGCTGCGGATAAGCGACTTGACTAAAGTCCTCCAATTGACTGTAAGTGACGCCAGCACCAATTATAAGTTGCTCACCCTGCGCTTCTAACTGCTGAATCTCAGCCACATTATTAAGATCAATCAGCAGATTAAAATCTTTATAACGCTGGGTGTTTTCCAGCATTAAATCTGTTCCACCCGCGATAAATTCCGCATCTGGATACTGCTGTTTTGCTGCGAGGGCTTCCGCTAAGCTTGTGGGGCGCAAATAATTTGTATTGGTTGCTGATTGCTCTAGATCAGCTAATGCGGTTTTCAACCAGTCCTGTTGACTCAACAAATGATCTTGCTGTCCTGCCATCGCAAGCCCAGCTTCAATAATGGGGCGATAGCCAGTACAGCGGCATAGGTTTCCAGAAATGGCATCGCACACAGATTCACGATCCAAGACCTGATCTGTCTGAGCAAGATTTTCATACAAGCCTGCCAAAGACATCACAAAACCCGGTGTACAAAAACCACACTGTGAACCGTGGGCATCGACCATGGATTGTTGAGCAGGATGAAGGCCTTCTCCCAATTCAGCTAAATACTCGACTGACACCACATGCTTGCCTGCCAGAGACTGCAAAGGGGTAATGCAAGAATTAAGGGTGAAATAGGTTACTTTGCCCTCTTCCAGTGCACCAACAAGCAGCGTGCACGCACCACAATCGCCCGATGCACAGCCTTCTTTCGTTCCCGTTAAACCGCGCTTTTCTCGCAAATAGCGTAACGCAGTAAAATCACTGGGGAGCGATGTTTCCTCAACCACACGGTCGTTTAATATGAATTTCAAAGCTCTCTCCTCATGCCTCTTTGTCTGTCACGATGCAAAAACCTGACCAATCGTACAGACTTTTCTAACATTAAAGCCCATTCCCTGAGATTTCACAATGCCAGCCGTTAAAAACGTCAAGCCCCATAAAACTGGAACATTAGTTGCAAAAGAATGTGAAATGAAACGACTGAATCAAATTTCAGACCCTTTTCTTTATTTAAGGCACACTAACGGAGAGAATCCATGAAAAAAGTATTACGCGCTTCCTTACTTGCCAGCCTAATAGTCAGTACTTCTGTCCTCGCCGCAGACCAAGTGACCTTCCAGCTAGATTGGTTACCAGGGGGCGACAAAGCACCTGTGTATGTGGGGATTCAGCAAGGGTTCTTTGCCGAAGAAGATTTGCAAGTAAGCATTGCCAGTGGTCGTGGTTCCACCGATGCTCTAACCAAAATGGCCACTGGGCAATCTGACATAGGCAGTTCTGACATCAGTGCCTTAATGGCGGCAAAAGCCCAAGATGATGTGCCTGTGGTCGCCGTTATGCCCTATTTCACACAAGCACCTCACGCTTTTTTCGCCTTAAAAAGCAGCGGCATAGCTTCCATTAAAGATTTAAAAGGCAAAAAAGTCGCCACTTCGCCCTTTACCTCATCAAATGCCTTCTTGCCTTTGGTGCTAAAAGAAAACAATTTAAGCGAGAGTGATATCAAGCTGGTGAAAGCAGATCCAGGCGCTCTAGCACCCATGATGATAACAGGTAATACCGACGCCATTATTGCTTGGGTGACCAACACGGCTTTGTTTAGCGCACAAGCCAAAAATGCCGGTAAAGAAATTGTCGAAATGCCTTGGTCTGACTCAGGGCTGTCGTTATACAGTTCCTCTCTACTTGCTTCAGAGCGTTTCCTTGAGGAACGCCCAGAGGTGGCTAAACGCTTTATTAAAGCCTTCGCTAAAGCCGTCAAATTCACCTACGAAAACCCACAACAAGCAGGCGAAGACCTTCATAAAATGGTACCGGAAGTGGATGCAGACATTGTCGCAGCGCAAATCAAAAGCATCACAGGCTTGGTATTCAACGATGTCACTGAAAAAGATGGCTTCGGTCATTTTACTGCACAGCGAATTAAACAAACTTGGGATTACGCTGCCAAAGCCAATGGTCTGAGTGAAGACGCCCTTGATCCAGAAACTGTGGTCGACAGCAGCTTCTTCAAGTAATTCGAATCATCTTAAGTAAGGCGGCCTTTACATGGATCAGCAAAAAAACTCGGCTTATGTCAGCATGAAAGGGGTGGGCCACCAATACGATTCACAAACCTCGTTAGTGGTAAAAGACATAGACTTGGACATTCACCGTCACGAATTCGTGGCGGTGGTTGGGCCGTCAGGCTGTGGCAAATCCACCCTGTTACGCATGGTCTCTGGCTTATTAATTCCATCACAGGGAAAAGTGTCAGTTTTTAATCGCCCTGTTACCGAACCGAGAGATGATGTAGGAATCGTTTTTCAAAAGGCCAATTTATTGCCTTGGCTAACGGTACGTAAAAATGTTCTATTTCCCCTAAAGCATAAGTATGGACGTTACTCTGAATCAGACGAAAAACGTGCAAATGAATTATTAGACATGGCTGGATTGAGTCAGTTTGCCGACAAAATGCCAGATGAATTGTCTGGTGGGATGCAACAAAGGGTTGGCATAGTGCGGGCCTTGTTATTGAACCCTGACATTTTATTAATGGATGAGCCCTTTTCCGCGTTAGATGCCTTAACCCGAGAACAGATTGGTTTTGATTTATTAAAAATCTGGCATGATCATCCGAAAACTGTCCTCTTTATTACCCACTCCATTAGTGAAGCCGTATTACTGTCTGATCGCATTCTGGTGATGAGCAAACGCCCCGGTACGGTTTTGGACTTAATCGAGGTGGACTTACCTCGTCCTCGCACCTCCAAAACCATTAATTCGCCACGCTTTGCGGAACTCACCGACTTAATCCGAGGCTATATTTATGAACCAGAAGTCCCAGCCTAAGCAATGGCTGACTCAGCAAGCAAACCGTTTTGCACCCGCACTCTTCTTTATTGGTTTGCTGATATTGTGGGAAGGCATCTGTCGGGTTGGCAAGGTGCCTAATTACATTTTGCCTTCCCCTTCCGCCATAGTAACGGCTTTTTTTCAGGTCGATTTCTCTCGCTGGATGGTGCATTTGTGGGCAACCCTAAGAGTCGCCCTTATGGGGTTCCTGTTGTCGATTTTCATTGCCATTCCTTTGTCCATCGGCATGATGCGCTCGCAATTAATGAATCGCATCTTGTACCCTGCCTTAATCGTTATCCAGTCTACCCCCGTGGTGGCTGTGGCACCTTTGATCATAGTTTTGTTAGGCACAGAAGACCCATCACGGGTGCTGATTACCTGCTTGATCACCTTCTTCCCATTGGTGGTGTCGACCACTACTGGCATGTTGGAAACACCTCCTGAGATGATCGAACTCAGCCAATCCTTGCGAGCACCACGCTATCGCGAAACCTGGCAAATTCGCATTCCTTACGCCATACCACATATTTTCAGTGGCTTACGTGTATCCATTACCTTAGCCATCATTGGTGCCGTGGTCGCGGAATTTGTCGCCGCCGAAGAGGGATTGGGTTATTTCATCCAGTTCTCAACCTCTTTCTTTAAAATTCCTCAAGCCTTTGCTGGTTTGATTTTCTTATCCATCATCAGCTTATTACTCTTTAAGTCGGTGCAATGGATTCAGGCATGGCTTTTTCCATGGAGCTTACCCAAAACCAAATAACCCCAAGACAAAAAAACCAAAACTTGTAGCGGCACATAGAGAAAAAACATGACCCTTTCAATACAAGACGATCAGCTATCAAAACAGGATAAAGATTTTCTCCGCCAGAGCTTCGCTTTAGCAGAAGAAGCCAAGCAACAAGGCATTCATCCGTTTGCAGCCCTATTAGTGGATGAAGATGGTGAAATCCTCATGACTCAGGTAAATGGCTATTTACCCGATTTCGATATGACAGGTCACGCTGAACGAAAGCTAATGACACGTGCTAGTAAGGCGTATCGCCCTGATTTTCTCGCTAATTGCACCATGTATGTGTCGGCGGAACCTTGCGCCATGTGTGCAGGGGCGGCTTATTGGGCAGGATTGGGGCGGCTTGTTTATGGCTTAAGCGAAGCCAGCCTCAAAATCATTACGGGTAATCACCCCGAAAATCCGACCCTAGACCTCCCTTGTCGTACGGTTTTTGATTCTGGCCAACGCCAAGTTGAAGTGCTTGGCCCTTGCCTTGAAAAAGAGGCCGCAAAATTGCATGAGAATTTCTGGTAACACCAAGGTTAAATAAACACTCATAGAAATACCGGAGTAGAAGCTGTCAGGCGGTACGTTCAAGTCTCGCCAGGTCATTGCTCCATTTTCCAAAAGTAATATTAGGAGATGCTATGACCGCTTCATACTCACTGGAAGAACTTAATCGCGAAACCACCTTTGGTGGTGCAGGACAAGACGCCGATGACAGAGACATTCCTGTCATCGACATGAGCGACTTTGAGAATCGCCGAGACGAAATACGCGAACAACTTTGGCTAGCCGCCACCGAAATTGGCTTTTTCCAGCTCAGTCATCATGGTATTGCACAGCAGGATATTGATGCTGCCTTTAAAGAGTCTGAGCGCTTCTTTGCGTTACCAGAAAGCATTAAAGGCAAATACTTAAGGCCCAAAGGCGTCAACGCAGGGTGGGAAAGTCGCAGCCAAATTCGCCCATCTACTGGTACAGAGGATCAAAAAGAATCCTACCAAATTACCCAATATCATATGGATGGCCTCTGGCCAACAGAGGAAGAGTTACCTCATTTTCAAGCCAACACCCTATCGTTTGAAAAACAGTGCTGGCAACTGGGTATGAAGGTACTGTCTTGCTTCGCAGAAAAGTTAGGTTTCGAGCAGGACTTCTTCAGTAAGGCTCATGATCCGCAACAAAGTGATTATCAAAGCACCTTGCGTTTACTGCATTATTACCCTACTCAAGGCGTAACAGAACAAGGCAATATTTGGCGCGCCGGTGCTCATACTGACTTTGATTGCCTGACGTTACTCTTCCAACATGAAGGGCACGGAGGATTGCAAGTCTGCCCGGGAGAAGAAGCACAAAGCCAACGTTGGACCAACATTCCCCCTCGTAGTGAGGTAATCACCTGTAATATTGGTGACATGCTAATGCGCTGGAGTGACGATCAACTCAACTCGAATTTACACAGAGTGCGTCTACCAAGAATCAATGAATATTGTGGCAGTCGCCACTCTATCGCTTTCTTTTGTCAGGCCAATAAATCGCAAATCATTCAAGGGCCAAACAAACGCTATCAAGCCATTCGTGCCGATGACTTCCTCAATCAGCGAATCCAAGCCAACTTTGTAGACAAAAAGTAACCCTTTAAAACCAAATCGCAGCCCTGCGATTTGGTTTTAAAACTGTCCATTAATTTTAAATTTTTAATAGCTTGAATAATTCACTTCTTTCTTTACTCAGTTTCATAAAAAATAAAATTCAACTACACTCATAATTCTTAACTTAAATCTTTACTTAAGTTTAACCCGAATGGGTAGAAACAAACCCATAAAACTTCCAAAAAATTAATATTAACCTATTAATTTAAAAGGGAAATTTTTTTGGCACTCTAATTGCTACTAATAAAGTCTTAATGTAAAAAAGGGTTGTTTCGACCCAATAAGCTTCAACGCAAGATGATTTATCTAAGGATCGAATATTTTATCCAAGCGAATTTCAAATAAAATTTCGTCATAATATAAAGGGATAAAAATGCATGAGGTCAAAAGGATTATGTTGATTTTTGACCTTGTCATTCAGGCTTTTCTCTCTTATAGGATAAGTTTTAAAGTGTAACGAAAACTAAAGGGGGTACGAATAAGTCTGATGGTCTTGACGTAAAAATAACGCTCTTTTATTGACCGCTTTTTTTCAAAGAAAGTTTTTAAAGAAAGCTTTCAAGACAAGTTCTCCATCCTGTTTTGAAAGCATTAATCAAAATAAAGAGCATATATCTCACGTCTAGCAGCAAGCTTGTATGCTTGCCATATCGACCTATATTTTTTATCGCTCTTCTTTGACGACTTAAGAGAAATAGTCTCATTTGGCAAAGTGCAATGGATATTATTAAGATTTCAACTCACTTTCCTATTGAGAAGCCATTTCTCTGCTAATCATCAAGTTGAGATGACTTATTCCTAATTTCCCTGGCGCAAACACAAAAATACTATTCGTATCTGCTAACGGAAAACATAAGAATGCTAGGGGAGATATGAGCAAGTCCACTGACTTCGGTATCGTTTAAAAGACTTATTCATGCCTTCCCTATGATTAAGAGGCCTAATATGAATATTATTGATTTAAATATCATAGGAAATTCTGATGTTATAAAGCAGCTTAGAAGTACCATTAAAATGATGTCGAAATACCCTACCACGGTATTGATTACTGGTGAAACAGGTACAGGTAAAGAGCTGGTCGCCAGAGGGTTACATTACGGTGGCAACCTAGCGGATCAACCCTTTGTTGCGATCAATTGCTCTACTTTTTCCGATGAATTATTTGCTAGTGAATTATTTGGCTATAAAAAAGGCGCCTTTACTGACGCCAAGGCTGATAAAGACGGCATTCTAAAATCCATTCATAGCGGCACCATTTTCCTAGACGAAATTGACAGTCTTTCCCTCAAATCTCAGGCTGCCTTATTAAGAGTATTACAAGAATCCGAGTTTCGCCCCATAGGTTCAAATCAAGTCATAAAAACAAATGCGCGCTTTATTGCGGCATCCAATTGCAGGTTGGAAGAGAAAATAGCAAGCCAAGATTTCAGGCAAGATTTGTTTTTCCGTCTGTACATTCTGTCGATTAAGGTGCCTTCTCTTAGAGAAAGAAAAGAAGATATTGCGACATTAACCCACTTCTTTATTGATAAACTGAATCATCAATATGGATTAAATAAAAAAGGCATATGCCAAGACTTACTCCATTCCTTCATGGATTATGAATGGCCAGGCAATGTACGAGAACTAGAAAACGCCATACACAGATACTATCTCATGGTATCGGGAGAATGGCTTGATTCCTCTGAAGAACTCGACACCCCGTTACTTTCAGGCTCAGATACATCACAGTTAGTATCCTCTTCCAACGATAGTCTAGAACACGATAGCCTAGAACACGATAGTCTAGAAATTACTCCCAGCAAACCTGTCTATGATGAAACACTGTCAAGCGTATACCAGCACTCAATTAAAGAAGCTTTAGAAATAAGCTTTGATAAAAATAATCCAGCTGAGGAACTGAATTTTACCAATGCCAAACGTCGTGCCATTGAAACCTTTGAAGCAAAATTCGTATCGCGTTTATTACACATCACAGAAGGCAATGTGACCAAAGCCGCCAATCTATGTGGAAAAGAAAGACGGGCATTTGGCAAATTAGTGAAAAAATATCACATTAAAAAAATCGACGTAAATTTGTATTGAAGTGCCATGTGATAAACCACCATATACCACAGGGCAAGTATGAAGAAGTTTATCCTGGTATTGATTAGTCTTCTGCTCGTTGGCGTGATGGTCACTCTGTATTTACCTACTTTGCCAACGACCAATCAGCCAATAACACCTGCCTATCAGCTTGATAAGGAGTCCCTGACGAAACCTTATCCAATGGCTTCATTCTTGTTAATTACCCCCTTCCCCAAAGAAACAAAGTTTGCCCTGAGAATTGGCTTATACAGTGAATTAAGCCAAGCCATAGACAAAGCCAAGCTGCTTAACGCTTCCTCTCCTACTGATTTGGTCACTATTATCAAGGCCATCGATCTGCAAAGAGAATGGTATTTTTTATTGGCTGGCCCTTATTCAACCCCTTTGTTAGCAGAGCAAAAAAAACAAGCATTACAAAATCAGCAAATATCATCTACACTCAGCCTATGGCCTGAAAAGGCAAATACCAATGAGGATGAGTAGCTTACTGGATGAATTACTTACCACCGCTTCGACGTTATCAACAGATGGTCAGAGTCGTAAGGGATAAACATGATCAAAATCCCGCCAAACCTGCGACGCATTTAACGCTGGGCAACGCTTTTGGCGGTAAACTCGCTGAGTCAATGTTAGAGGAAGATGTCTCTGCCACACAAATTCGCCTTCGCACCTTGGAAACCATGAATTTACCCGCTGGATCATTACGTCGTCCGGGTGAAATAAAACCCGGTGGACTATTACCCACTCGAACCAACTCCTCATTGTTTCACAAACTCAACCAGCCTATTAGAAATTACATGCAAGGGGGGAAAACTCGTCACCCCGGTAATCGCACGGATGCCGCAGTGGGCACAAAATTTCAAACCCAACTTTCACCGCAATCCCCAAATAATAGGCGCCCTCATCATACGCCTATCAACTTACATGAAAAGCATGCAGATCATCGCAGCGAGCAGCACCATCCAGCGCCACATCGTCATCAATCTTTAGTGTCAAAACATTAACCCAAGTTAAAAGGGTGGCTCCCCATTATACTCCTTACTAATATCAATTGACGCATCGCCCCACCTGCATTTCTTGTTAGGACAAAATCATTACCTTAGGCTGAGAAGGGGTAAGCGTTATTCCTGGCGCATTAGGCACCATACCATTTTGCCCTGTTGGTGATAGCATTTTGGTCGCCGGCATAATCGAAGTGAATACTTTCACACTACCAAACACATGACGTGAAGGACCAATAATAAGACTGGACACCACCCCCATAGCAATCCCGGCCTGATTACCATTTGACATAGGTATCATGGTCATTAAGTTATGATTAGGCATTGCCATAGTAAAAATATTTGGCACATTCGGTATTGCTGTCGCTGTCATCGCGATATTAGGGTATGGAATGGGTACCACAGCTAAGGCGATGATGGTTTTACACACATCTGGAAAACCCAGATTCATCGCTGGCATTTGTGTATTGGCAAACATTGTTTTCCACCTTTAGCCCATGTTAATCCGTTCAGCATCAATGCGAACATCCTTCTCAGCACTAATAATTTGCTGCTTCCCTCTTATATTCAACAATCCTTTTGCATTAACAGAATAATGCCCAACATGTTGAAGCAAACTTTGAGCTTGTTGCAATAAAGTATTCGATACTGATACCACATAATCTTTGCTGATCATCCCTATCTTATTCAGTGACAAGAGTTCAATATTTTCAGTCCCTGTAAACTTAAGCTCAGGCGCTAGCCAATGCATTTTTTTGTCTGACGCTATGGTTAACTCTTCCGCTTCAGACGAACGCGAAAAAATATGAGAAATATAATATTCTTCAGCTATGCCAACAAAACCCACCTTATCGCCTAGACAAGGCTGAACCAGCAAACTTACCGCTCCCTTTGCAACAAACACATCATCAATCACCCAGCATTGAGTGACTGCATCAAAATCTGTAATCACACCGTCGTATAACACAGCAACACAATTAGGAAGAGGATTTGAACGTATTTTTAACAATGATTTCATGCGGTCACTCCGTAGCTTGCTAGTTTTTCATCAATATTTTGTTGATTCGAATCCGTTGTAAGTAATTGTGTCTTATCTGCTCCACGCCATTGACAGTCCTGTTCCTGTAATTGATGAATCGCCGTTCGTAACAACTTGGTATGACTAAAATCACATTCCTTCAAATTAGCGTAAGACAGATTAACGTAACTCAAATCAGCACGAGAAAAATCCACTTTCTCCCCTTCTAAGCCTTTCATCCAACATTGCGTCATCACACAAGTTGCAAAGCTAGATTGAAGGATATGCGCTTGCTGAAAATTGGATTCCGTTAAATCTGCCTGATCAAAGGTACATTGCTGGATGGCACTTTCCATAAATAAAGCTTGTTGCAATTGAGCTTGGCTAAAATCTACCTCCGTCAATTCGCATTTAGAGAAGTTAGAGCCTACAAGATCCGCTTTTGTAAATTGTGTCCCAATAAAGCGACTCTCACTGCAGGTACAATAGGTTAATTTGGACTGATTAAAATTTTGTCCGCTAAAATCACACTCCAATAATAAGGCTTGTGTAAAACAACAATCCTGTAATTGAATGGTGGTAAAATCCGTTTTTAACCAAACGATATTATAAAAAGTACATTCTTTATAAGTTGCCTGAGTGGAATCTATTTCAGATAAGGTCACCGTATCCCATTGACAAGCAACAAAGGTAACATCGGTAAAAAGGCATTGATGCCATGTGCTTGCTTGTATTTTAATTTCTTGCCAACGGCCACCGCTAAAATCGCATTCACTTAAGGTTGCCATTTCACAATCACTTTGCCAGGATGCCCCTTTAAAGTCGCACTGAATAAAGCTCGATTGTGGAACTTGGCACTGTTGAAGCTGGGTATTTTTAAAATCACATTGCGTAAACACTGTTCGAGTCATATCACATTGCTCAAAATGGCTAGCGTTAAAATCACAATTCAAAAATACGCCGCCTTCAAGCACAGTGTGATCAAATGTCATTCCGCTCAAATCAAGTCCCATAATGGGTTGGCACATGGCTAACTTTTCTTCAATGAGTTTTAACTTATCCATTTTCCTCCTCCTCATTTTAATGAATGGATGGCATTGGCCCTTGATGCATGCCTTTCATCAAACACATTTCAAACACAGACTCCGTCATATCGTTATTAACCAATTCACAATCACGTAAATCCGTCTCAATAAATTGGCATTTGCGTAATGAACTACTGTTAAACATCGCTCCTTTGCAATTACAGCCTTCTAATCTTGCTAATGTCATAATGCAAAAATGAAACAAGGCTTGTTCAAAATCACCTTCTGAAAGCTCAGTTTCACCAAAATCACATTCAATAAAAACCGCCTCCTTGCCCTCACTTTGACTCATATCAACCCCTCGAAAACCACAACTGCGCCAGACACTCTTGCCAAGTTGTATTGCTTGTAAGTCTCCCTGATTACTAAACTGAACTTTTTCGGCTTTTACTTTGCTAAAATCTGCCTTTTGTGCTTTTGTCTCCAGCATCATACAGCGCTCTAATGTGGCATTTTGCCAATGGCTCTCCTGCAACTGGGTTTGCATGAAAATGCTGTTTTTTACTGTGCTATCTTGCCAATCACACTGTGTTAACTTCGCTTCCACAAAAGTCGCTTTATTGCATTCAACGCCCTGCATACAGCAAGCAAACATATCGACATTAGGTGCCATCACGTCATCCAAAATGGCGTTGTTAAAATCACAGCGATCAAACTGCGCCTGAGTGAAATTCGCATGACTTAAATTTGACCGCTCAAAACAGGTGTGTTTGGCTTGTACACTGGATAGATTCGCCTTCACTAAGTCACTTTGGATAAAATCTGCAGCATCTAAAGTGGCCAAGGTAAATACAGCCCCATCGAGACGACAGTCAATAAAATGACAGCCTGTTAAATTGGCTTTTTCTAACATCACATCACGCATATCCACACCAGAAAAATGCATTCCAGATAAATCGGCCCCCGCTAAATCCCTTCCTGCTAAAGAAGCCGAAACCGCCAGAAGTTCTTTCACCCAAGCACGAATTTGCCTTGGGCCATGTTCAGGTAATGGTAATGACAACGCGATAAGCGAAGGAGAATGTTGACGTGCTTCACGAGCTGACTTAGCAGACAACTCTTCTCCTTGCCGTACTTTTTGTTGCTGTTCATCATTCAATATATTGGGCGATGGCAGGTAGCGCATCCACTCTGGTTCTTGATACGATGCTTGCGATATCAAATCCGTTGCCGTGACAAACACTCTCTGATTTACTCGCGCCTTCATACTCTGCGTTGACTCACTTGGCTTGTTCTGATCGCTTGTCGATTTCTCTGCTTGTTGCTGAGCGACCAATAATTGTCTGTCCGCCTTTTCACTCGCTTGATCTGCCATCTTTTTGGCATAGGCCAAATAAGGGCTTAAATCCACATCGCCACTGTCTATCAAGGCTTGAGGAATCGGACTAGGGGCGTCATCTTCTTGTTGTGAATCATCAAAGGAATCCACTGGAATAGGCACAGTTGGATTATCAGCTTGTATTTGAGCACGATATTTTTGCCGGATATCCGCCACTTTTTGTTGCTGAGAACGTTTTGCCTCAGCGTGCATTTGATCATAAGCCTGTTGCTGTGTCTGAGTTTTAATCGGCATGAGTTGGGATTCATTAAACACATGCCCAAGGGCCGTTTCGGGATCGGTACGTAACGCCAAGACATGCTCATAATAGGCCATGTCACGTGGCTTATCGTGCGCACCCTCACAAGCCAACATAAGCTGTTTGATATCCAGACCATCGGAATCCTTAACCTCGGTCACACCACGATAAATTGCCATACCGAGTAAGAGCTCAGGAAAAAACCAAACCGTATCAATAGCGGTTTCCACTTCTCGAAAAACCAATGCCTCATCCACTTGCTGACGAATAAAAGCACGTACCTTAACGTCCGGTAATGCCCCATCTATGCGAGGGTATTCACTGTGTAAACCTTGTAAGGAATAAACCGTCCCCGGCTGAATAAAGCCCTGTAACTGTTGATCTTCTGGTGCAGCATTAAAAAGCTTAGCTTGAGTATCTTTGGGAAGTCCCGGATGATCATGATCTAACCAATCTTGATCATAAGAACCCTGATAACAAGACCGCTGTGGCCAAGTAATCTCTAAAGGCGCAAAACATGCTAATGATCGAACATGCTTGTCGGCTTTCGTGCTGTCTTTTTCAAGGTACAGATTTGGCAGCCAATAAACACCCGACTCTTTATCCCGATATTTTTCTTCAATTACTCCAGTACCTAACGGATTATCAGCATAATCATAGGCCCCATAAGTCCTATGATAATTTAAAGGCATACAGGTAAATGCTTTTGGCTTACTCGCCAGATCAAATAGACCACCTTGCCAATGTCTGTCACCTATCACTTGTAAGATCTTTTTTGTCTTACCCAAAACCACCGAGACCCGCATTTTCCTTACCGGAACGGCATCGACAGCATAAGCACTGCCGGCTAACAACCATTCACCATGAGGTTTAGCAAAGCCCATATCCAGTAACGTACCTTGACTTAAATAAGGCGCTAATCTTGGCCACTGACCATTCTCTGTCAGCAACTGTCTATCGGCCCCTAACTGAAAAAAACACATGGCGCCGACAGCAAATTGATTGCCATTTAAACCATAGGTTTTACTGATGAGACTTAACTTACTCGGTTTAATAATTTGCATGATTATAAAGTACACTTAACTGCTAGCATCTCAGCGACAATCCCTCGAATCTGTGACTCTATTGATGGCTGATTTGTTATAGCTGCAGGACCATATGAGAGTTGAACCTTAACACCTGCATTATTATCAATTGAAACATTTGCTCCTATATTTGTAGAAACGGACACACTTCCTCCAATATCTGTATTAACAGACATATTGCCTCCTATTGTAGTATTTAAAGCCAAACTAGCTCCAATTGTGGTATTGATAGAAGATCCAAGAGACAATTTGGTTGTTACGTCATTTGAAGCGCCAATAATGGTATTGGTTGAATTACTCACAGATAGCTTAGTATTTACTTCATTTGACGCCCCAATTGTGGTATTAATGCTATTACTAAGAGAAAGTCTGTTATTCACTTCATTTGACGCCCCTATATTCGTACTAATCGAGTTACTTGCTGACAAATTCGTTGATATTGAATTCGACTCACCAATGCTGGTATTAATTGAATTATCAAGCGACAACTTGGTAGTGACATCATGGCTCTCACCTATCATGGTGTTAATGGAATTAGCCAGAGATAGTCTTGTGCTGATGTCATTTGTCATACCAACAAAAGTATTCATGCTGTTGGTTGCCCCTAGGCTGGTCGACAGATTATTTCTCACCCCAATAAAAGTATCATTTTGATTGGTGACTCCCATTGTCTGACTAACATGATCCGCATTACCGATAATCTGGGTGTTACTGGTTGAATTTCCCATGGTAGTAGACCTACTTTCCGTATTGCCATTCATTAACGAGGTACTGTAGGTATTTCCTGTTGTGGTTGAGTCCGAATAGGTATCACCAATTTGCTCATTTTTATTGATTACCTTGCCTTCTGTTTTTGAATGTGAATACACCACAGCGGTTGAGTCATAACTGTCCACACTGGGAGGTTCAGTACCCGTGCCACTAAGATTGATGCTTTTTCCTTTTGTATGACTTTGACTCAAATTCGATCCATCCGACAAGCCATCGCAGATATCAATAATTTTTTGGTTTGGAATCCGACCATTAATAAAACTCAAATTATTTTCATCAATGGATTCCACAAATGGTCCTTGATACGAAATATTCACACTCTTGTTCGATTGGGAATAACTCTGACGAGTATTGTTGTAACTGACACTGTAATCTTGCTCACTGTAACTTTCACTGAAATGGCTACCTTGTGACACACTGGCACTGGCTAAACCTTGTGCGCCCTGTTCTGTGGTGGAATAGCTAAATGAAGTTCCCTTGTTATAACTCGCGCCACCAATATTCGCGCCCAACACCGAGCTATTGAGATAAGCCTCTTTAACAATCTTGGTCGCGGTATTTAATTGTGGCGTGACTTCTTCGCCAAAATGGATACTCAAGCTATCACCATAACTGGTATTACAACTGCTTCCCCAATTGGTGTTAAAGCTCCAACTGTTGTTTTTCCAATAAGCGGGTTGAATGCTTTTCTGACCATGAGAAGACAGGGCCTGTTGAATTTGTGGGATTTCACTTTCGTTGTCGCCCCTTGCCACGATCACCATGGAGTTCACCGCTGGTACCGTCTCAGAACTGTCCGATAAGGCCACCCAGTGTTTAATAGAGGTGCCTTCATCGGTCGCAAACTGCACCACACAACCGATTTCTTTAAACCTTTGTGCAGGGAGATCCTCTCCTTCTCCTATGCTCACATGACCAAGTCGTGGGTCAAAGTTTGCTTTCTCAAAAAAATAGGCATCCTTAGGCACGGCGCTTTCTAACACCTTGGCCAGTACGCTGCCCTGATGGGTTTCTTGTAAATCATATGGGGTAATCAACACCGCTTTGCCATCCATCGAGGCAACTGACATGTCCGCGTTAGGATCAAATACAGTTTTGTCCTGAGTCACTTCTACGGATGTATTTTTTTTCATATAAAAAGGAATAGGGGTTGCTTCAATGGAGGCTGAATAAGGGGCCGTTTGACTTGCTTTATGAGTGATTTTAGTAACGGTAAAAAAAGCGTTATTGAATTGCTCTGGCATCAATTGCGTTGCGGTTTGCTTAGGTATCTTCGCAGATGGATCAAGAGGCATTTGCTGCAAATAAAATGCGTAGCCAGGGCTTAATAATGTGGACGTGCATTCCCCCGATAAAGTCGATTGCTGGCAGGCAAATTGACTGTCGAGATAAGACAAACTTTCTTCGGACTCGGCTTCATCAACCCCGTAAGAAAAGGCTTTGTAATAGGAGTAATCAACCTTATCGGTTTCCTCTGTGGTGGCCGTGATATAACTGTCATAGCCTGCCACCTCATTGCTTCTCCAATTAGGTTCTCGATACACCAAGGTGGATTCCAAATGATTGGGCACCATGGTCACTTGGTATTGTAAATTACAGAGTAAATCACCCTGCTGTAAGCCGAGGGGTAAACTACTGGTATAACTGTATCTCAGCCTCAAATAGCCTTGTTTTGTTCCGGGAATCAGCACATTTTCTGGCTGAGAAGTCTGATTAGAAAACACCAGTGTCAGCGCATCCTCACCGTGTACAAAGTAAAAATACACCGCCGCTTTTTTCATCAAGCGTTGCAACATGGCAAAATCCGTCTCTCCCGATTGCAGCCAATCCTGCTTACGCGAAGCGGCCAGCCCGGTAATATGAAATGCCAGTTTAAATTGTTCCCCAAAGCGCAGTAATTCTGGCTGTAATAAAGTCTCAAACACCTCTTGGATACGCATATGTTTGTAAAGGTGGTATTTATTTCGCAAGGTCAAAGGAAACAGAGGGGATTGCATTTCTGCCGTGTATTCCCCTGGAGCACTCAGGCTTATAGACGAAATCACTCCATAAAAATACCGTGATGGCAGCTCTTCAAGCTCATCAGGCGCGACCGTTAACAACTTAGTATTATCCACATCAAGGGGATCGAACACCAAGCTGTAACCAATTTTCACCCGCGCCCATTGACCGATCAAATCATCGGCCACCCCCTGCACAGACGGCAATTGAGCCACTTTGGGTGTGGCTGGCGGCAAATCTGCAAAATCACTTGTGGGGGTCGCCTTAGTAGTCAAAGGATCCGCTTCATTGGCACGTAAATTCAGGCTGAAATGATATGACTGAGATACGGCTTCCTGACCTTGTAAAGACATCAGCCGCAAATAATTGGCATTGAAAGCGTGCCCTTTAGCACCGGCCTTCACCTCAAAAGACAAGTTGGTCAAAAATTGTCTTTTCGAATCCACAGCCATGTAATCGAGCGGTAATCGATTATCACTCATATAATCTGCCTCATGCTGATCAATCAGGATAAGGAGACCAGAGCAGGATTAATGCCAAAAAATAAAAATTAATAAAAACAGTTGGTTAGCTTAATGCAATAAAATAAAGAAGCGAATACCTGTTATAAAAACAGCCAACTGGGTTCATTTTAACCCAACCTAATAGGCCTCAATAATCCATAAAATGGCTGATCATGCGGCCTTACTAAAAAACCACTTAACACCCGAGATAATCCCAAACCATGCATTTCCATTAAAAAAACCTCTGTGCAATAATCAAAACATCATTCATTTCGAGGAAACGAGTCAGAACATCACATTCAATATAATAAGGAAGTCGTAAACCATGGAAAAAAAGAAAGCGAAAGTTGCCATCATTGGCGCAGGTGTCTCAGGTATCGCGGCAGCGAATGTTTGGAAAAAGTGTGGCTATGAGGTTACATTATTTGAAGCCTCAGAACAGGTTGGAGGTCAATGGAACCAAACTTATCCTGGCGTCAGCTTGCAAAATACCGCCCCTCAATACCAATTTTCTGAATTCCCCTGGCCCTTTAAAACGGACCGTCACCCCAGTGGAGAAGATGTTCTAAAGTATCTCAATCAAGCCGTCGAAGAATTTGCTTTAACCATCCAGTTTAATCACCGACTCAAGGCTATGACAGCCGATCCTCAGGGCTGGCAATTAACCTTTGAAAACGGTAACAGTCATCACTTCGGCTACGTTGTCATTGCGACAGGGCAATACCCCGGAGGCGATCAAAAGCGTTTGCCCCGATTCAACAATATGGATCTGTACCAAGGTGACATCATCACCAACATCGATTCCAAAGAGGTCTTTAAAGACAAAAATGTTGCTGTGATTGGCTTTGGGAAAACCGCTCTGGATTTCGCTACTTGGAGCAGTGAGACAGCCAACACCACAAAACACATTTTTAGAACACCAAGGTGGACCATACCAGATTACTTGCTTGGAATAGATTACACGAAACCATTCTTTGCGCGAATCGGCAGTGGCATGATGCCCTCATGGGGAGCCAGTACTTGGATGCAAAAGTTGTTACATAACCGACTGCCTTTTATCGTTAATGGCTTTTGGCGTTTAATCTGTAATCTATTTTTATATCAGCATCGCCAAGATGCAAAACTCGGCTCAATCGAGAAAAAAGTGTTAGATGTGGTTATTCCGCCTAAATCTCAATTCATGGCCGACTTCAGAAGTGCTTCTGCCCTTGCGCCAAAACGATATTATGAATACATAGCGCACCAAGGTATCAGCCCCTATCGTGGCGAAGTGTCGGCGTTTTATGAGGATGGTATTATCTTATCGGACGGTCAAAAAATACCCGCCGACATGGTTTGCTTATGTTGTGGCAATGAAGCGCCTAACTACGACTATCTGCCCAAAAAATATGCTCAATTTCTACAAATAAACGGCGGCCCTTCACTCTATCGCCATCAAATTGAACCTCGTATTCCAAACTTAGGCTTTGCTGGCTACAACCATGGCTTCATGCACATTGCCTTGGCGGAAATGGGAGCGCTATGGCAAATCGCGGCGTATGAGCAAACTTTTCAGTTACCAAGCGAAGAAGACATGCTTGCCTCAGCGGCAAGAGTTATGCAGTGGAAAAAAGATCACTCTTCTTATGAGTCGACCATTAATATGGCTGTCAATACACGCTACCAACAACATTTGGACATACTGATGCAAGATATGGGTATCAGCCAATGGCGAAAAATGCCCAATGTCTTCGCTGAAGTCTTCTCTCGATATGACCCGACAGACTACAAGGGTGTCATCAAAGAGTATTTGACAAAAAGCCAACAAACTTCCTTTGGTGCTATCAAACCCACCGTAGCAGTGGATGCCTAATAAGACCAAGGTATTTTGGATTCCAATAGCATTCAATCATACTTCACTGAAAGCACTTCACTAACAGGACGCCCACATCACAATTTAAAATAGGCAATTTAAAATGGGTGTCCTGTTAAAACTAACAAGGGTGTTATCAAAGAGTATTTGACAAAAAGCCAACAAATGCCCTTTGGTGCTATCAAACCCACCGTAGCAGTGGATGCCTAATAAAACCTAGGTATTTTGGATTCCAATAGCATTCAACTATACTTCACTGAAAGCACTTCACTGAAAGCACTTCACTAACAGGACGCCCACATCAAAATTTAAAATAGGCAATTTAAAATGGCTGTCCTGTTAAAACCCTCGGCAATTTAAAATGGGTGTCCTGTTAAAACCCAAAATAGCTGTCCTGTTAAAACCCTTAACAATAAATATTATGCATTTAAGGAGGATGATTGCTTGTGACATTAACGCCGCGATGGTCTTTAGATGTGACTGATCATAATGTGTCGCAAAACGGAATAATTTTCCAAAGACGCCATGGACAAATCCTTACCATATCCAGAGCGCTTTAACCCTCCATGGGGCATTTCACTGGGCAACAAAAAATGATTATTGATCCAGGTACAACCATACTGCAATTGGGAGGCAACTCGCATGGCGCGTTTGATATTGCCCGACCATACCGACGAAGCCAGACCGTACTCGGATTGATTGGCCCATGCTAGCGCTTGCTCTTCATTATCGCAGCATGTAACCGAAACCACAGGACCAAATACTTCCCGTTGTACTATCTCATCTTCCACTCTCACCCCTGCAATCAGAGTGGGTTGATAAAAATACCCAGAGATATCCGGAATATTGCCCCCAATGACAATCTCAGAATGCGCCAATTCGTCGGCCCGCTCAACAAAACTGGCCACACTGTTGCGTTGTCGTTCCGAAATCAAAGGACCAAAGTCATTGTGCTCATCCTCGCTATCACCAAAGGTCAGCTTAGCAATACTCAATTTCAAATCCGCTATCAGTTTTTCGTAAATCCCCTTCTCAGCGTAAACATGACAGGCCGCCGTACAATCTTGTCCCGCATTATAAAATCCATACTCAGTAATGCCTTGAACCACCTTTTGCAAATTGGCATCGTCCAGTACGATGACCGGGGCTTTTCCGCCTAACTCTAAATGCGTTCTTTTCACCGTCCGATAAGCCGCTTGTAATACTTTTTGCCCAGTAGAAATATCACCGGTCAAACTCACCATTCTGACGCCCGCATGCTTGATCAAACTATTACCAACGCTTTCTCCACGACCAAATACAATGTTGACTACCCCAGGCGGCAAAATGCCCTGAATCAACTGAGCAAATGCGAGACTCGTGAGAGGCGCTTGCTCTGAAGGCTTAAACACCAAGGTATTCCCAGCCGCCAAAGCGGGTGCAATTTTCCATGCCAACATCATCAAAGGATAATTCCACGGCGCAATCGCGGCCACCACACCCACAGGATCCATGCGTGTCATGCTGGTATTATTGGGTAAATACTCCCCCGCTGCAGCATTTGGACGACACCGAATCGCCCCCGCAAAATAACGAAACACATCCACCGCCGCTGGCATTTCATCTCGCATCACCAAGTGTCTGGGTTTACCACAATTTAGGGCTTCCAAATCCGCCAAATAATGGGCATTTTTTTCTACCACCTGCGCCAATTTCAATAAGTAGCTAGCGCGTTCAATTGGCGTGGTTTTCGCCCAATGAGGTGCCGCCTTTTGCGCAGCCTTGACACTGTCATCAATTTGCTTATTCGAAGCCTCAGCAATCAAACTAATGGAGCTTGTATTAACTGGATTGATCACACTTTCCTGATGGCCTTCACCCACTTGTAATTCCCCATTAATCAGTAACTGGGTAGAAAACGGGTAAAACTTACCTTTTTGTTCAAAAGCGTTTGAAAAAGAATCTGTCATCTATTCATCCCATGCTTTAACCAAAAAAGGTTGGCGGAGAAATGGACTCTCTCGCCACCTCGATAAAATGATTAATCAGTGCATTTCTGACTCCGCCGCGGCGCCACAGCACACCAATGTCCAAGGTATTTGAAACATCGAGAATTTGTTTCGCTTCTACCCTATCCCCCTCAACAGACCAAGGGCGATAAGCCATTTCCGGCATTACTGCGACCCCCATTCCAGCTGACACAAAACTTCTCACTGCTTCTACTGAACTGCTTTTCATTGCAATGTTTGGCACGACCCTTTGAGCCTCCCAAATAGCACGTATTCGTCGCTCCATTTCATCGGTCGACAACAAAATTTGCGGCTCTTCCAACACGCTTTTCATATTCAACGATTCCTCCTTGAGTAAAGGATGTTCAGGAGGAAGCCAAATGTGATAGCGAGAGTAAGTCAACACCTCGGTATTAAAAGCAAAATGATTATCCAGATCAGACAACATCAGCACGGCCACATCCAGTTCGCCACCAATAATAAGGTGTTCAATGTATTCTCGTTCGTCCTCCACCACACGCACCGAAATATTGTGATAGACCCGTTTAAAACGTGCGACTAAGTCTGCTAAATAGTAGCCTGCAACCATATTGGTAACGCCCACATTCAACACCCCTGAAACATCGTCCGTGGTTTGTTGTAAGCTGCGTTTTGCGTTTTCAACTGATCCCATTATCAAATAGGCCTGACGCAAAAATTGATGCCCTGAGTGGGTCAACTCCATGCCTTTTGAATGTCGTTCAAACAGACTGACCCCTAACTCTTCTTCCAGCTGCTTAATGGCGGTTGTGAGAGTAGACTGAGAAATATAAACCGCACTGGCCGCCGCGGACACCGAACCTGTCTCTGCAATCGCAATAAAATAGCGAATTTGCTTGAGAGACATCATGATGAAATGCCCTTAACGATTGCCGCTGTTATCAGCGCAAATCCCCTAACGATGACCAGCCTAAATGACGAAAACATAAGATTTTTTCCTTCTTGCTGTCACATTGTTAACAGATATATCACAAACCAGAGCCAACTCGTTATCTATTTTATCGATAGCCAAGTTCTTTATTTTGTATTTGCTATGCCTTTTTGTGGCTGGATATGCTGAGCAGTAACAAGAAGGGGTACTTTGCACCACTCCCCAAGCATAAAAAACAACAAACCAACACAAACTGACCATGAAGGACGCCTTATGATTGCTCTACGCTCTACCGCAAAAATAGCACTATTTAGTCTCCTCTCCTGTGGGATAGGCTTATCAAGCAACCTATACGCCGCTTCGGGTGAAGGCGAAGTGAATATCATCGCTTGGCCGGGTTACATCGAACGCGGAGACACAGACCCCGCCTATGATTGGGTCACCCAGTTTGAACAAAATACGGGCTGCTCTGTGAATGTGAAAACCGCCTCCACTTCAGATGAAATGGTAAGTTTGATGGCCAAAGGTGGCTATGATCTGGTTACCGCATCAGGCGACTCCTCCCTCAGACTTATTTATGGCAAAAGAGTGCAGCCCATCGATGTGTCAAAAATTACCGCTTGGAATACCCTAGATCCACGCCTTAAAAATGCCCCTTGGTTTACCGTAAATGGCCAGCATTATGGGGTGCCTTTTCAGTGGGGACCCAATGTTCTTATGTACAACACTCAAGTGTTTAAATCCGCTCCCACCAGTTGGAATGTTGTTTTTGAAGCTATGACATTGCCTGATGGCAAACCCAATAAAGGTCGAGTACAAGCCTATGATGGCCCTATTTACTTAGCCGATGCAGCACTCTACCTAAAAGCCACTCGTCCAGAACTCAACATCAAAGATCCTTATGAACTCAATGAAACCCAGTATGCTGCCGTACTTGCGTTACTGCGCCAGCAACATAAATTGATCCATCGTTATTGGCACGATTACAACGTACAAATGAGTGATTTCAAAAACGAAGGTGTGGTCGCGTCAAGTGCTTGGCCATTTCAAGCCAACGCCTTGATGGCAGAAGGGGAAAACATTGCCACTACCGTCCCAAAAGAAGGGGTAACAGGCTGGGCCGATACCACCATGCTTGCGTCAGACAGCAAACACCCAGTGTGTGCTTATCAATGGTTAAACTGGTCGATTACACCAAAACTGCAAGGGGATTTGGCAGCTTGGTTTGGTTCAGTGCCCGCGGTTCCCAAAGCCTGCGACAACAATCCGTTATTAGGCGTCAAAGGCTGTCAAACCAATGGCTTTGACGACTTCGATAAAGTGGCCTTTTGGAAAACCCCAACCGCCAAATGCGATGCCGAAGGCACTTGCGTTTCATACAGTCGCTGGACCAAAGACTACATCGCCATCATGGGCGGGCGATGACCTAGGGACAGACCAATATGACACACCAGCTCCCTTGTATTCTTCTAGCACAGACGTGCCGTTTAGATAGGATACAAGGGAGCCTTCAATACAAATTAATACAGAGCAATTAATACAGAACATTGCATAGGAAGGTTATGAGCGCATCGATTCAACTGGTAAAGGTAACCCGTCAATTTGGTGATGTGGTTGCCGTCAATGAGGTATCTATTGATATCAAGGCGGGGGAGTTTTTCTCCATGCTAGGCCCCTCTGGCTCTGGTAAAACCACTTGCTTGCGCCTCATTGCAGGATTTGAACAGGCCGATCAAGGCAGCATTCTCATTCATGGTAAAGAAGCCGCTCATCTGCCACCTTATCAGCGTGATGTTAATACGGTTTTTCAAGACTATGCTCTTTTCCCTCACATGACCATAGAAGACAACGTAGCCTATGGTTTAATGGTCAAAGGCATGGCAAAGAAAGCCCGCAAAATTCGTGCTCAAGAAGCACTCGATATGGTGTCCTTATCTTCATATGGTAAACGTATGCCGGGGCAACTGTCTGGCGGCCAACGACAACGAGTCGCCCTTGCCCGAGCTCTGGTCAATCGCCCAAAAGTGTTGTTGCTGGACGAGCCCCTTGGCGCCCTCGACCAACAGCTGCGTGAACAAATGCAGTCTGAACTGAAAAGCCTGCAACGACAACTCGGCATCACCTTTATCTTTGTCACCCATGACCAAAACGAAGCCCTGTCCATGTCTGACCGTGTGGCGGTATTTAATCAGGGGCGCATTGAACAAG
This sequence comes from Marinomonas sp. THO17, assembly GCF_040436405.1. NCBI lineage: Bacteria > Pseudomonadati > Pseudomonadota > Gammaproteobacteria > Oceanospirillales > Oceanospirillaceae > Marinomonas > Marinomonas sp. THO17. Next base: position 936,522 of record NZ_AP031575.1, read on the forward strand.
TCGATCATGCTCAAGCCTTATACAATGCCCCCAAAACTCGCTTCGTCGCCGAATTCGTTGGCACTACCAACATTATCTCAAGCCCACTTGCGCAACGTTTGACACAACAACAAGGCACCTTTTCCATTCGTCCGGAGCACATTCAGCTCAACCAGTCTCCAACTGACAATCATATAACCACCCAAGGCACCATCAGTGACATCCTCTATCATGGTGCCAATACCCGTTTTCATATTACTTTGGCAAGTGGTGAAAGCCTCAGCGCACAACAAACCAACCAACTGACCGACACCCCCTTGACGCTAGGGGATGAAGTATCCCTAAGCTGGTCTGCCGCGGCCATGGTGCCCCTCGAAGGAGCCACACCATGACCTCACCGAAAACAGCAAAGTCGATGTTACCCAAAAGACGCACAGGAACTTTTAGCGCCTTAGTGGATCATTTGTATCGTCACCCCAATCAGTTTTTGATTGGTTTACTCTTGACGCCTATTTTGTGGTTTGGCGTCATCTACCTTGCGCCATTACTCAGTTTGCTTTGGCAAAGTCTTTACCATTTCGATGACTTTACCATGCTGGTGTCAGACGATCTGTCCCTTGATAACTTTGCTCAACTCTTGCAAGCTGCCAACTTCGATATTATCTTGCGCACTGTCACCATGGCATTGTGTGTTTCCCTGTTCAGTGCGGTGTTTGCCTTCCCTATTGCCTACTACATGGCGCGTTATACCAAGGGCAAAAGAAAAGCCTTTTTCTATCTTGCTGTCATGCTACCCATGTGGACCAGCTACATTGTCAAAGCCTACGCTTGGACCCTGTTACTTAGTAACGATGGGGTGCTTCAATGGCTCATTGCGCTACTGCATTTGACTCCGTTATTGGACTATTTGCTGAGCCTTTCTTTAGTAGGAGGCAACACCTTATCCACCTCACATCTGGGTCGCTTTTTGGTGTTTTCCTATATTTGGTTGCCCTTTATGATTTTACCGATTCAAGCTTCACTCGAAAGGTTACCCACCTCTTTACTCAACGCCTCGGCCGATCTGGGCGCGACGCCCTTTAAAACCTTTTGGCATATAATATTGCCGCTTACCATACCAGGCATTGCCGCCGGATCTATTTTTACCTTTTGCCTAACCCTGGGCGATTACATCATTCCCCAACTCATCGGGCCTCCTGGTTTATTCATCGGCAGTATGGTTTACATCCAACAAGGTGCCATCGGCAATATGCCGATGGCCGCGGCCTTCACCTTAGTGCCAATTTTACTCATCAGCTTGTATTTGTATTTTGCCAAACGCTTAGGAGCCTTCAATGCACTCTAATCATCAGGCACCTAAATGGCTCTCCATGATCGCCTTTGCAGGTCTGTTCCTGCTGCACTTTCCCATTCTCATTATTGCTGTGTATGCTTTTAATACCGAGCAAGCAGCCTTTAGCTTCCCGCCACAAGGCTTTACCCTACATTGGTTTGTGGCGGCGACACAGCGGCCAGATATTTTTCAGGCCCTTGGCTTATCGCTCAAGGTGGCCGCACTGGCTACCCTTCTCTCTTTGCTATTAGGCACCCTTGCAGCGGGCGCCATGTATCGACGCCCCTTTCCCGGCAAAAACGTCCTAACCCTAGTCTTTATTATTCCTATCGCCTTACCCGGTATCGTCACCGGCATCGCTTTACTCAGCAGTTTTAAATCATTGGCGATTGAACCCGGCTTGCTCACCATTGTTATCGGCCATGCCACCTTTTGTGTGGTATTGGTGTACAACAATGTGGTTGCCCGCTTACGCAGAATCGCCTACAGCCAGATCGAAGCTTCTATGGATCTGGGGGCCGATACTTGGCAAACCTTTCGCTATATTATCTTGCCCAACCTTAGCTCAGCTTTGTTGGCAGGAGGCATGCTGGCCTTTGCCCTATCATTTGACGAATTAATTGTCACCACCTTTACAGCCGGTCATGACAACACCCTACCCCTGTGGTTACTCAATCAATTAACCCGGCCAAGAGACGTTCCTATTACCAATGTTGTCGCCCTTTTCGTCATGCTTATTACTATGCTTCCTGTACTCTTTGCTTATAAGATAACTCAGCAGGCCGAGCATGCTGAAGGGGGTAGCAAATGAACAGCATTTACCAAGACCATGTCAATCAAGGAAACTAACATGCAAAAATCTCAACTCATTAATGGTCAGTTTGTCTTAGGACAAGGCGCCCCGATCGATGTGTTTAACCCTGCTACGGGAGAGTGTCTCACCAGCATTCCTGAAGCCAGCCCAGAGCAAGTGGAGGCGGCGATAGAAGCTGCAGAGACGGCATTTGAGCAATGGTCTCAAACCACTCCCAAAGATCGCGCCCAACGACTCTTACAACTGGCCGATGCGATAGAAGAAGAAGGTGAAGCCCTCGCTCGTCTAGAATGTGACAACACAGGCAAACCCTACATTGCCATGTTGGACGATGAAATTCCCGCCATAGCCGACACCTTTCGCTACTTTGCTGGCGCTTGCCGCTGCCTAAATGGTTCCGCTTCCGCCGAATATCTGGAGGGTTATACCTCCATGATTCGCCGTGACCCTATTGGCGTGACCGCCTCGATTACGCCTTGGAATTACCCACTCATGATGTTGGCCTGGAAACTGGCCCCCGCCCTTGCCGCCGGCAATACCATGGTACTCAAACCGTCAGAAATTACTCCATTAACCAGCTTGAAACTGGCCCAGTTACTCAAGGATATTTTTCCGGCTGGCGTGGTCAACATCATCTTTGGTCTGGGCCATTCGGTCGGCGCTCGCCTAAGCAGCAGTGACAAGGTCAGAATGATTTCATTAACGGGTTCCATCGCCACCGGACAAAAAATCGCTCAATCCAGCACCGACAACATGAAGCGTCTGCATATGGAATTGGGTGGCAAAGCACCGGTACTGGTGTTTGAAGACGCCGACATGGCAGAAGTAGTGGAAGGCGTAAAAGCCTTTGGCTTTTACAATGCAGGTCAAGACTGCACCGCCGCCTGCCGTATATATGTACAGCAGAACCGATACGATGAATTTGTCAGCAAGATCACCGCAGCCGTGGCCACCATTAAAGTGGGAAGCCCCTATCAAGAAGACACTGAAATGGGCCCACTGATCAGCCAACAACACTTTGAAAAAGTCTGTGATTTTGTCGAACGTACTAAAAAACTCAAACACATTGAAATCACCACTGGTGGCCATCCACTTGATCTAGACGGTTTCTATTACGCACCAACCGTGATCGCCCATGCACAACAACAAGACGACATTGTGCAGCAGGAAGTATTTGGCCCGGTGATCTCGATTACGCCATTTGATACCGAAGAGGAAGCACTGCGACTCGCCAACGATTCCAAGTATGGCTTGGCCTCCTCAGTCTGGACCCAAGACACGGGGCGTGCCGCCCGCTTAGCGGCCAGATTGCAATACGGCTGTACCTGGATCAACACTCATATGCTGCTGGCAACCGAAATGCCCCATGGCGGAATGAAACTTTCAGGCTATGGCAAAGACATGTCCATGTATGGTCTAGAAGATTACACAGTGGTTCGCCACATCATGAGCAAGCACTAAACCATCTAAAAAGGCACGATCTTAGCATGCCCCATGGCAGAGAAGATCTATGACTGCATGGGAGGCCGGGTCACCATGACGGCCCCCTGCATTCAGCTGCTCTGTATTAACGCAATCGCAAAAAATAACAATAATCATCGACTGCAATATTTAAATGGAATGAGCTAACCCAGCTTCTTCCATGTACCAAAATGACCATCAAGAGGAAACAAATATGTCTGATGTAACCAGAAGAGATTCTTTGCGCCTGTTAGCCGGAGGTGCTGCTTTCATTGGTTTAGGCGGAGCAACAAGTATTAGCCAAAAACTCATGGCACAACCTTTGGATACTAATGGCAACGAGAAAAGCGCACTAATTGTCGTCGATGTACAAAATGACTTTGTACCCGGCGGCTCATTGGCGGTTAAAGGCGGCGATGAAGTGGTGCCGCTCATCAACCAATTAAGCAAACAATTTAAAAATGTGGTCATTACCCAAGACTGGCACAATAAAGGCCATGCTTCTTTTGCCTCAAGTTACCCAGGTAAAAAACCCTTTGAAACCACCGAACTCTATTATGGCACGCAGGTTTTATGGCCGGATCATTGCGTACAAGGCAGCAAAGGGGCGGAATTAGTCAAAGGCTTAGACATTCCTCATGCTCAGCTGATTATTCGCAAAGGCTTTCACCCAAATATAGACAGCTACTCTGGCTTTTTTGAAGCCGATCGCGAAACACCGACAGGCTTGCAAAATTACTTAAAAGAACGCGGCATCACCACCCTTTACGTAGTGGGGTTGGCGACGGATTTTTGCGTCGCTTGGACTGCAATGGACGGAGTTACCTCAGGTTTCAATGTAACCGTCATAGAAGATGCGACCCGAGCCATTGACCTAAATGGATCACTGGCCGCCGCATGGAAAGCCATGAGCGAAAAAGGCGTGTCACGTATTCAATCAACCAGCGTGCTGGCCTAATCCCGCCATCACAAATTTTGCAGTAACAAAGATAACCAACGCCCCTAAGCTCAAAGCTCAAAAAAAGCTTTTCATTCATTGGGGGCGTTTTATCTCTATAGTATTCGGTTAGCGTTTTCCTACAAATTACAACCCACAACCGCATACAGAACCCGATGAGGGATTGATATTGGTCCAATTTCCATTCCATTTCAGGTAACTGGCCGTACCGGAACAGGTGCTCGGGCAATTGTTCTGAGCATCGTTATTATCCATAAACACCTTTTGGGCATACACATCAATGTCCAATCCCTGACCAATTTTAATATCTTTAAAAATATGACTTAGCGCTTGCGAAGTAATATTGTTGTGCACCGTCTTTGACGTGCCTGTGTAGTTATGACAACCAAAACAATTACTCGCAAAATCACTGTTAATATCGACCTGCTGATAGCGAGTTTCCGCAACCGAGTTTGCCAAACGTAATGACCCCCGCTCATTAGGCACTCCTTTCCCACCTGAACTCATAGTGATATCACTGGCCCACAGAGCGCCGACATTAAAATAATTTTCAAGCACTTGCATATCAGCATCGCCTTGTTTTTTCAGTAACTCATCAATACCTTGATTTTGCTGAGTAATAACTGAAATATTTTCCCAAGCATTCGCATCGGTAAACACTGTACCATAAGGATGCACGCGACAAATATTGGTTGGCGTCCCGATTGGAGCAGTCAGTTTTTCAGGGGGGTTATTAAAGTTACAAGCATTCCCGGCATCAGCCGAATCGGCCAAGCCTGCGGTACAACTTTGACTGGCCATGGTCCAAGTGGTTTCTTCTTGTAAAGATGAAGGCAAGCAATCTGGCGAATTGAACTTATGCTCATAGGTTGCCCAAATGAATTCTGGATGATCTTCTGTCGCCACAACAATATGCACGCCAATCAGACCCAGGGTAACATTATCCTTGGATATAAGCTGTTGCTGAGTGACAAATTGGCCTTTTTCAACTTCCTCTACTGACAAGGTTTTCCAAGCAAACTTTAACTCAATCGTCCCAGCGGGAAAATTAGTGATATTTTGCTGCTGCAATTCCACTGCACTCGCCGACAAATCGCAGAGATTTCGCGTAAATCTGACGTCATAGTAAATGACATTCCCCTCTTGATCATAAATGGTCGCCCCACCCCCTGCTTGCCCCGTAATGAGACTGGATTTCTGTAAACCAGTACGTAATGTAGACCCGGATATCGCCATATCACAGGAGTCTGCAGGTGTGCCGTCGTCATTAAATTCCAGCAAAGAAAACTGCTCATTTACCTGAAAATTGCGTAATTTGGGTTCAGATGTCGAAGGCGACATCAAATACAAATAGGTTTGATTAGCAAACTGATAAAAATCACAGAAATTTGAACTACCATCAGCGCCACTTTTTTTCACTTCAACTGGCAGCGAAGGCTGGGTTAACCAAGTGGCATCAACAGGACAATCGGCTGCTGTCATCCCCATCACTTGATAATCTGACTGAGCCCAAGACTCAGCCGAGAAGGTCACCATCAACAAGAATAAAACCGCCATTAAGGCGCTGCAATTCTTCATACTCTTTCACCTCATCCTTAACATTGATGTCTCAAAGACAACTTCCTACTTGAAACACAGTAAATATAAAGCAGCGCCTATGCCCATAAACTATGCAAAACTGATTGTTTTAATTCGCCAGTGGATGGTCTCTTGGATCTGCCCCTAATATTCAAGATAGCAAGTAAATGGAAAATATGTATCAATTTCACTGGGGTTCGCTTGAAATAAAACACCCAAGCTAAACACCCAAACTTACTACTCTAATCGTACTGATATTACGATTACTGACTCACGCCTCTAGCCACTAAATTGCTTTATTGACTAAACGTTAGGTTACAATCCTAAGACAACTTTGATGCGTTGAATATTACACGGCATTACACCAACGAATAAGTTTGGGTTAGATTTTGAAGTGTCCCTGTAGTGATCTGATAAGTTGAGTGTCCTATTAAATTTTAACTGTTAAAACCTTTTAAGATGGGTGATTAGATGGACGCTCCTAACTGGTAACGGCGTCATAATGCGCCAAACTTAAGTTTGCCACTAAAGTTGATCAGATAAAGGAGCGCCCAATGAATAAGCCTAATACTATTGCTATCGATTTAGCAAAAAATATTTTTCAGGTTTGTGTTGTTTCGCCAAACCGCAACGTTATTAAAGAGAAGCGTTTGTCTCGTATAAAACTCACAGAGTTTATCGTAAAACAAGAAAAGTCTGTGGTCGTTATGGAAGCCTGTTATTCAAGTCATTACTGGGCAAGACTCTTTACTGATATGGGACACGTGGTTCGCCTGATTCCAGCTCAGCATGTTAAACCTTTTGTGAGAGGAAATAAGAATGACCGTAATGATGCTCTCGCCATTGCCGAAGCGTCTCATCGACCTAATATTCGTTTCGTACCCAATAAAACGGTTGAGCAACAAGATATTCAAGCGCTTCATCGCATTCGAGATAAACTCGTCTCTCGTCGCACCAGCATAGTGAATCAGATGCGCGGGCTACTGTCTGAATATGGTGTGATAACAGGTCAAGGTATCAGTGCATTTAGTAAGATGAGTCATATGTTGATCGACCCTGCTGATCATAGACTGTCGTTGATTATGAAACACCAACTCACAGAAGCGTTGGATTAGCTAGCACAACTCACCAAACGCATTAAGCAAATTGAAAAGAGCTTGAACCAATATGCCGATCAAAATGAGAGTTGTCGCCATCTACTGACGATTCCAGGTATTGGACCCATCAATGCGACTGCGTTGTTTTCTTCAATAGGTAATGCGGCACAGTTTACGAAGCCTAGAGACCTTTCGGTGTGGTTAGGCGTCACGCCTAAACAGTTTGCCAGTGGTGATAAATCTTATCAAACAGGCATCACAAAACGTGGAGATCGTTATCTCAGAAAGCAGCTTATCCATGGTGCTAGAGCGTTGATAAGTATTTCTAGATATAGACAAGATAAACTGTCTCTGTGGATTCAGCAACTCGTTGAACGACGTGGCGTAGGGAAAGCCATTGTGGCGACCGCGAATCGGTTAGCTCGAATTGCATGGATTATATTACGCAGAAATGAAGAGTATCGACCTGCCTAACTAAAGTAGAAAGATAGACAAAGAGTAAAGCTCACAGCCCTTCAAGGTTGGCAAAAAAGATGAATAAGCGGTTTTCCGCACTTAACCACAGTCTGTACAGGACAAGGCTAGTTTTATAAAGCCGAGTGGGTGTTTTAGACAGTTAAGTGCGGATCTCATTTGGGCCAGAAAGTACACCTAAAAACACTTTCAGAATAGGCCGGATATATGTCAGCACAACCGTTTCTCTTTTTCGAAACTAAACAAGGGTTATAGAAAAAGAAAAGCGAGATACGTAGGTGTCAGGGACTTTTTCGCCTTGACACCACCGGAACGTCCATATATGTCCTGTTAAATGCTGCAATTTGCTGTTAAATTTTCCACCGCGGACGTCCTGAATTTACTTCCGTTGAAGCACCATGGTTAAATTTTTGCCTTACTTTAGCTTTTGACGATATCGTTGGAGTCATGTAACGAGGATTACTTTTTTTCAGTTCCTCTGTGCCCACACGTGGCCGGATGGGTTCGTTAGGTCTAGACTCATCCGCTGCATTATTGGCTGATGGCAGTATCGACGTTGCCCCTGTGTTCTTGCTTTTTCCTGATGCGCTTATGGTTTCCTTCACTACCTCAGTCCGGGCACTGAAAGTGGCATTTTGTGATTTGAAATGTTCGGGATGACTTGTGTTATCTGTAGTAGGCTCCACTGCCCCTTTGCTCCATTCTATGTCGGCGTTCTCACTGCCTACAATTTCCCCCATTAACCGACCCAACCCTGTTTTCCCTGCACGAGTGCGTGGTGTTTGTGGAGTGCCATCATCAGGAAACATTCGACGTATTGATTTCTCTCCTTCTTCTTTTTTTGTGAACTTGGTGTCTCTTTCCGGTAGCCCCCTCACCCACTCCTCAGCTATTTCTTTTCGGCTCGCAGTACTTGCAAGCAATCCCGCGCTAACAACTTCTTTAGCAGTAGCGCTCCTTATTTTTGTTGGGTCTTTTACTTGCCCCCTGATACCCTCCGCCAGGCTTTGCCATTCGGTGTTCTTTAGCTTTTTTGTATCACCGATTTTCGATGACGGTCTCTCAGCGTGAGCTATAGTTTCAATAATAACTTCGGTCTTATCTTCATCATGTTGACGGATTTTCCCTTTAACTTGGTAGTATTGAAGTTCATCATCTGCCTTTTTTCTTACACTTAACGTTCCTGCTAGCACTTTCTCATTCATTTGTATCGCTCCTGCTCCTGAACCTTTCAAGAACACTAAAGTGGGTGTCCTGTTAAAACCAATCCTTTAAAATCTTAGTGTGGGTGTCCTATTAAAACCTCCTCAATCTCTTACTTAATAGGAAACCCAGACTAAACTATTAAAACCTTTTAAGATGGGTGTCCTGTTAATATTTATGTGGGTGTCCCATTAAAATCTTGTTAGATGGGTGTCCTGTTAAATCCATTTTTTAAAGGGTTATAAAAAAGAAAAGCGAGATACGTAGGTGTCAGGGACTTTTTCGCCTTGACACCACTGGAGCGTCCATATATGTACTGTTAGAAGTCATTATTTCAGACTATCCATCTCTTCAGGAGTATTCACCCACGGGATGGATCGCACAGATTCATCGTTTTCTACATTACCTCTAGAGGCGCCAGCTTTCATTAAGACAGCCTTGTTTCGCGCTATCACGTCATTCGCTTCGCGAGGAGTATAGTGTTGACCAATTTGTCCCGGGCTAAGCAGATCGATTCCTGTTATGGCCTGTATGTTGTCGATCGTACGCCCTACGCAATTTCTTGTGGGGACAAGCTCGTCACGTTTTGTTTGTGCAGTGCCTCGCGCAGTGGTTGTTTCATAGACAGTTCCTAGGTTGTGATGTATTTTTTCTACCATATCAAGCTGATTCTTTCCCTGTTCGGTTAGGTTACCGAGGAAGACACTCGAGTCCATTTCGGGCAGACGATTTTTAGTCCTATCTTCCTGCCCTTCGTTGGTAACTCCCCTGAATACTTCCCCCGCCATAGACAAAGATTCAGCCCCCGGGAAAGGAGCAAGTGGCTTTTTTTTGAACCGACTGCTGCCCCCCCCTCCTCCCCACCCACGTACATCAGGCCCGCCGACATCTTTTTCGGCGGTTATCATGTTTATATGCCCGGGCATAGCCCCTTCCTTTGTTACGCTGGTACTTATATGCCTCCCTAGGAGGAATTTCGCGCCAGATTTGAAAGTGGTGGACGCTCGTTTTAGCATGGTTATTCTCCTTTGTAGGTTGTTTTTTTGTAGTGGTCAAAGATGACTGGCTACCTTGCTATCGGTGTTCCTTCATTGGTGTTATTCATGGATATTGGGCGCCACATTGATATTTAGGATCACCTAAAAAACTATTTAGCCATTTAGCCAAACAAAATCTCAACCCCAAACACCCTTCTCTTTAAACAAGCTCCCAAGTTCACTCTCCCGAATAACCTTAAGAACCTCATCTAAATCTATTTCCACCACACTTCTTACCCATTGCAACCAATGCTTAACCTATCCCCTTATGAGACCTGCAATGCGTTCTTTCGTGGCACCTTGCTCATAACGCTGCTGCAGTTTGTTGATATGGTTCGCTATGGTCTTCCAAGCGAGGCTTACTTTTTCTCTGATGGCTTAAAGGTCTGATGGCTTAAAGGTCTGACGGCTTAAAGGGTAGTGGCTTAAATAGGCCTAAAAACACCCAAACTAAATTTAAGACGGCGTGTTTTACACAGCACTAGCCAATCCTCCAATCTGCCCCTCGCTCCTCAGCCATGACTTTTTTGTAAGCAGGTCATGTCACCCTATGAGCCGAAGCGCCCCGCCAAATACAACCAAAGTTGTAATGTCTCTTTTCGCTGCGCTGCTTTGTCTCTCGCTCTCGCTCTCTCTTTCTCCCCCTCTGCTTCTCTTTACCTTTCCCTCTCTCTTTGTTTGCCTTTTGCTCACCCTAACCACACTTTTTTGTGCAGGGCGATGTGGGAACCCATGTTGGCGTATAGGGTTTCCAGTTCTTTGCGACACGCGGCTTCGCTTTGTTCTGGCCCCAGGTAATAGAGGATTTCGTTGTCATCTGGCGCAATTTGTCGAAAAGGCAGTGGATGAAAGCCGAGCTTGTGCAGGGCTTTTTGCGAGGGCATGTTGTCTTCATACACTTTGGCGTAACAACACCGCATGCCTTTTTGCTCCACGCCGCTGCTCAGTAACATTGCTACCGCCTGTGGCCCAAACCCATAACCCTGAAAGTCTTGTCCTAACCAGTAATAGAAGAATCCCACGCCATTAAAGACTTCTAGGCACACTGAACCGATAAAGCCCCACTCTTTATGAACAACCGCATAGACATCATGATTGGGCATCATTTGGTTGTTTTGATGCCAGTCAAACCACTGCTGATCGTCTTCAAAGCAGGGCAAATTGCACAACTCGGAGACGGATTTCAGACCTTCTTGCTGATTAATATAAAGCCAGCGAAAACCATCTATATGATGGGGCTCCAATGGGGTTAAATAGAGCTCTCTTGTTTCTGTCCTATTCTCCGTATAACGCCAGTCAACTTTGGGGAAATCACGGTTGTTCATCTGTCGCCGTTTTTCGGTCAGCCAATAATAAGCATCCAGAATCTGTTTATTTTGATAAAATCTCAGCAAAGCCCCTTTATACAGATGGATGGCAGTAGCATAGTCGCCAAGCTGGAAATGGGCTTCGGCCAAGGCGTAAACCGACTCTATAGCGGCGTCATCATTTAGCTTAAACTGTGGGTTGGTTTGAATCGCTTTTACGATATCAATCACCATCACCCAATCACATAAACGCTGTGCCAGATCTAGCATCAATTGATACTCAGCTAGCGAACTTTCTTTATCGAAAAACTCTCTTAGTTGCAGTAACCAATAGAGCCTGTCTTCAGCATAAATATTTTGCTGTTGCACTTGTTGCAGCTGGGCAAGCCACTCATTTTGCGGTTGAGCAAAGGCAGCTTGCGAAAATGGGTAGTCTGACGTTTGTCTGGCTGCAACCATAGTTATTGCCCATCCTGTTAGTTAGTGTAAGTCTCTCGTTATTACACTTTTGCTTCGCTTTACTCTTCCTGTTCCTCTGCTGCTTCAGCCGCTTCGGCATCGGCTTCCTCGGCTTCGCTGGCCTCTTCCTCAGCCACTGGCTCCGCTGGCGGATTGCGTTTGGCATCGAGGGCGGGCAAGAGGGTTTTGTCCAGATAAATCTCCAAATCTTGCAGGAACAGGGCTTTGACCTCGTCTAAGGTCGGTGTTTCGTCATCGGCAAAAGTGCCTTTGCTCAAGTAGTCCATGATTTCTTCCAGTATCTCGCCCAATGACGCTTTAAGCTGAGCGTCCAACTTTGGCAGTACTAGGCCCAATTGAATTTTGAATGCGATATCGTCTGACATAGTTTTGGTCCTTTGTGGTTTGGCGGCTGGCGAGGGTCTCGCGGTTTGCCTTTACATCTTTCAATGCTTTGCCTTTACTACTTTTTATACTTTTTATGCTTTCTATGCTTAGCCTTAGCCTGTCTTGCATTGGCTTGCTTTATTAAGGGTATTGCAATAGGGTTGCCAACTTTTTAAAAATTATTTTTCTTTTTATTTTCAATTAGTTAAAATAAATTTTTCATTCTAATCTGGGTTGCCCTTTACCCACGGTATCTGGCCTTTACCCGGGTCTAACACGCCGTGCGCGGCTTAGGATTCAATGCCCATGATGTCAAACAGGTTGATTTGCCCTCCCTTCACGAGAAAGATTTCTTTATACAAATCGGGCGCACTTTGCTGGCCCCATTCGCAGGCGGTGTAGATTAGGTAAGGTACGATGGAATGCGGATCGTCTTTTTGCAGAAAGTCCGCCGCCCTGTGTAAGGCGTTGAAGGCTTCCGCGCGGCTGGTAATGGGGCCGTTGCCGCCTCCGCCATCCCCATTCATGCCACTGGCTGAAGGGTCGTCCGAGTCTGACTCATCGGCTGTTTCTTCGCCGGCGAAATGGATACCACGGCGATTCAGTTCCAAATCGATGAGGTCGCCTATCTGCTGTAATACGCCACTAAAGTCGGTAAAGCTGGGGGCCTCGCTGCCGCATTGCTCATCCAACCAGTCTTCTAGGTATTGCAGGCCTTTTAAGGCATCATCCAGTGACATTAACACTTGCTGGAAATACGAGGTGTCGGTCAGCATAAGACGTTGTTTGAGGTCTGACAGGCTGGGGCCGTCCCCTTGAGGACGTTTGCCTTGCTGGCTAATTTTGTCGAAATATTGTGCGCTTTCCCAATCGTTCCAGCTGCATTCCCTGCCATCCAAATTGGTGTGGGTAATGGGCAGGCTTTTGATCACTGGGGCCAGTTTGTCATTGATCCATTTGAGCGGGTTGGTGCGAAATTCAATGTCACCATCGAGCATTTCCGGGTACATGCTCTCCCAGTAATGTTCACACATTTGCTGCACTAGGAGACAGGCCGGGGCAATGCCGTTAAAACCCTCTAGGTGAATTGAGGCTTCAAACAGCCACATCATGAGTTGCAGGTCTTTGCTTTTTTCCGCGAGCGCTTCTAAGGCGATGTCTTTCACCAAGCGCCAGTCTGCCACTTTGAGATCATGGGTCCACACGCCCATTGGTAAGTTGGGGTCATCGGACTGACGGGCCGCCTTGATGCTGGAATACACCCCATTGTGACGCACCGATTGCCCGACCCCATTGTCCCCTATGGGTTGCAGTAACTGGTTTAAGCTGTAGCCCATGTGATATTGAAAATAGTCATCGGGCGACTGTATTGCGTGTTCAAGTCTCATGTTAACCTCCTTTTCGGTTATTCACTGAGATTAGGCGCATAGGTAGGAAAATACAGGGGCAAAGGCAGATTGCGAGTTTGCCCTTTGTCATCCAACACATAAGCGGCTAATTGCACATTGGCACGGCTCACATAAGCCGGCACTGGGGCTTGTTGGCTGTCACTCTTAAGCACCACGGGCACATAAAAAGATAGGAGCGCCGCCCCATCTTGACTGTGAATCAGTTTGTTTTGGTAACGGGCGATCCATTCCAACAAGGCCCACTGCCCTTGGCTGTCAAAACGCGCACTGGCTAAGGCGGCATCGACAACAGGTGGTAACTGGGCAGATCGGCTCGGTGGCCCCAGCGGACGATACGCCGAACCACTGGCCCAACGCAGGGTTAAGGTCAGTGGCTGACCCACTTGCCAAGTGAATTGCGTCTCCCCGTTGGGAAACTGCAGCTGTTGGGTGCCACTTTGCAGCTGCCAACTAATAATCTGATTACTGCCAGAAGAACCACCAGCATGGGCATCAAACAGGATATTCAGGTTGGCCTGCCAGGTTTTTGCCTTGTCTTGCCAGATGTGCTCAAAAAACTGATTGACCTGTTCCATCTCCAATAAGAAATCCCGCCACGACCCTTGTAAATTCAGCGGGAAAGCCGGGTCTTGATCTTCCATTAGGGCGTCCAAATCGGACAAGAGATGGTTGGATAAGGTGCGATATTGCGCCAAGAAACTCTGCAATTGCTGAGGAGACACTTCCTTCACGCCAATCTGGCTTAACTCAGCGAATGGAAAGCGTCCGGCCAACTGCTGGTTGAAAGCACGGGCCAAGGTTTGGTAACGCTGGATAATGGCTTTTTTCTCGGCGCTGGTGCATTCCAATTTGGCTTGCTGGGTAATTTGCCGATCGCGCATGGCAAACCAACTGTTGCCTTGATTAAGGGTGATCAACCCCAAGGTGTCGTCACAGGCTTGGTTGTTCAGTGCGGGTAAGGTCTGGCCGATGAGGTCATTCAAGGTGCTGACTGGGTTACCCGCTTCGCCCCGCTCGAATCTCGCCAAGTCGTCCAAGGTGGCCAACCAACGTTGCACACTCAGGTCACTTAAGCCACTGTGGCTGTTCTGTAGGTATTGCAGCAATGGCTGGGCATAATGAAAGGCCAGATAGTTGATTTTTTGCTGTTGGTTTTGCAAATAGCTTTCGGTTTGTTTGGCATCCTTGAGCTGGAATAAGGCTTGCGCAAAACTGGGCGCTTGCCAATCCGGTGACAGCACAGGTTGGTAGAGACGGTAATCAGCCACCAGTTGTTCTATTTGCGCGAGTTGATAGTGCACAAAGGCATTCACCTTTTGGTTTAGGTGCAGCACATTAACACTGTCCCCTTGTTGTTTTAACAAGGTCTCAATTTGCAACAACAGGCTTGATACCTGACGAAAACTGCTGACCGCCTGCTGTAATTTGCGTTCTCTGTCGGCGATCAGGTTGTAACTGGGTGGGGGGGCGGTGAGCTGTTGCGAAGGACGTATCATGGCATCGCTTAACAGACGCTCGGTGACATCTTGCAAGCGGCTGCGCAAGGTATTTTCAAACAGGCTAGTGGCGGAATATTGGGCCGCAAAGGCTTGCTCTTGTACCAGCATATCCAGCAGTTGTTGCAATGGGGCCTGCTGCCAACGCACTATGATTTCGGATGACTCCAAGAGCGGAGGAAAACGCCCCTTAATGTAAGCCAGTTGCGTAATAGCCCGCGCTTTGTCCATCAGTTTAATCAAGGCGGGGGATTGTTCAATGACACCTGCTTGGTTGCGCACAAACAAGTCGCCAAATGGCGACACACTTAAGTTGGCCAGTTCCTGACGAATCGGTTCATCGCATTCTTGTGCGGCAAAGTCTTCGGCCATGGCCTGTAACACCGCCTCGTTGTAACCAAACAACACCATGCGTTCTTCCGCTTCTTCCAAATGGCTTTGTATTAATCCACACGCACTGCTTTGTGGGGTGGTTGAGAGCCAATCCTGTTCGGTTTTTTGCAACCAGTATTCCAGTCTGCCAAGGTCTTGAGCAATGGATGACGCTGGTAGGTTGGCGTGTCGGGGTACCCTTTTGGGGCCACGATTAAAGTCTTGCAAAGGCCCGATGGGCACGTTTTCCACCACTGCCTTTAAGGCCTGTAGCAATTGATCAGTTTGTTGCTGTAAGTGGTTAAGGACCACTTGTCGATCCACCAATGGGTCTGTGGCACTCCACTCTAATGGCAAGTTGAGATGGGTAACGCCCCCGACAATCAGGTGACTGTGTAAATCAATGGTCTCTGGCACTGGGTTGTCGTAAAGGTAGTTCAGTAGGTCATATAAGGCTTTGCTAACGCCTTTGTCACTGTCTAAGGGGCCCGCCAACATGAGCAAACGTTGCTGATTTTCTTCAAAGGCCAACAGGGCCTCAAAACGGTCAAAATAGCCACTGAGCAAGGTGGGATAATGGTCGGTTTGTGGCACCGCCTTGATACGGCGTAACAAGGCTTCGGCTTTTTCCTCCAATCGACACTCTAAGCCCTGAAAAAGTTTGTTTTTAAGAAGCTGATGACTGACGCTCTGTTCTTTTCGCTGTGCGGCATGACCAAACCAAGACAGGGGCATCGCCAGCGACACATTGGCACCAGATATGTCGCTCAACCCTTGTAATAAAGCATAACTTTCGCCGCCCAACTCAGAGCAATCAGGCATCAGCAAATGTATTTGTTGTAATTTTTCTAAGCCAAATTGATTGAATTGCTGGATACGGACTATGTCGTGTGCCAATAAGATGGCCAGCCCCAATGCCAAGCCCAATACGGAAAACTGCAAGCGCCGAAATAAGGTGTTGCTGGAAAAAAGACGCTTATCAATGACTCTGGCCAGGTGCTTTTCAGCAAAGATTTTATGCTGGAAGACCGCGTCGGCAAACACCACCTTGGTTTGTCTTTGACCGCTAAAATACAGGCCTCTCAAAGGCAGGGCCTCTTGAAAACCACTTTGTGAAAAGGCCCCTTTGATGACTTTGCTTAAGGGCTTTTGCAACTTGCCAAACTGATGGGGAAACATCATAAAGCCGTCCATGTCCGCCAAGGCTTGTCCCGTTGCGGCGACTTTTAGCTTGATGTCTTGTAGGCGCTGTAACACATAAGCAAAGGCTTGGTTGATCCAATCCAAGCGAAAGGCGGTGTCCAAACGATAAGGGTTGGACCACCCCAACATCTGCTCAAACACCTCCTCCGGCTGGCTGTCCCAATACGCCTGCCAACCGGAAATGTGTTCACAATCTGTCACCATAAGGTACACAGGCAAGACAAAGCCGGTTTGCTTCTGTACTTGCCAAAGTTGGTGAAACAAGGCTTCACCGACCGCGTCTAGCGCCGCTTCCTCTTCTTGTAACAAGGAGGTGGCGGAAATGCACACAATGAGATTGTCCACTGGCCGTTCGGGTCGATACCAATGCAAACGGCTCACTAGAGCAGCAAGGGTGGCCTCATCCCCTTCAATGACCACCCCGTGATCGTAAAAGTGCCAACCGCCCCCGCCGCCCATAAGGCGTTTTTCTCGGGGCAATAAGCGGTCCCGTCGACCGCTGAAGACGCCTGTCATCAATTGCCGTTTGTCCGCCGCCTGATCACTCAGCAATAAGGACCAAGACATACGATATCGCCAAGCCTGACGTGTGGTTAAATACTCCAGCACCGCAATGGCGCGACGTATCTGCACCAGCAACAGCCTTTGCTTATAAGGGCGCGGTTTGCTGGGGGTGGTTTTTTTACGGAACAGGCGCTTATAGACCCACGAAAAAGGCGCCATCATGAGCCGAACACATCCGGCCAGCACTCGATATACGCCTTTGCCCATCTTGCGCATCAAGGCCAGCATTTTTTTGGCAAACCAAGCCCCCACCAGCACCAACAGCACTAGGCCAATCAAGAGCGCGATCATTTGCCATAAAGGGTCTTGCCAAATGGGTTTAAGCGCTTCGATTAAGGGTTCCAGTCGTTTTATTAGGCCATGATAGAGACTCTCTAATTGACGGGTGATCGTATCGTATTGGCGCATGAACGACTTGAGTTGTGCCAGCCATTCCTTCACAAGGCCCCCCATCTATCCAGTCCACTCAACAAGATAAACCAGGCAATGGCTCCCACAATTAAATACACTAGGCTGATGTACACCGCACCTCGATACCAGATCGACACAGGTGCCAGACGTTCTTCCTGCTGGGAGGTCATCTGTTGCTCATAGGCTTGGGCGAAGAGTAACTGATCCACTGGTGGTTGATGCTTTAGCACCAGTTGAAAGAGTTGTTGTCGATACTGGCGTAACGCCTTAGGGTGATCCCGACATTGACCAGAAAAGCCTAATCTTAAGGTCAACAGGTAAACCGCCGCCAACTGCACTTCCATAGGGTCATGTTCTTCTTTGGCCAGCAGCTGATCTATGTGTCGGTATAAAGCGCCCCCCGCCGAACAACTGTGAAAGAAGTGATTCTCCAGCAACACCCCCTCCCAGTTCTCTTGTCCAACCCATTGCAGTTCTAGAATAAAGAGTTCATCCGCCAAGGCCACCATGGCATAGTAGGCCTTGTCCATTTGCAGGGCTTGTCGCTCGGTCAATTGGGCAAGCCAGTCTCGTCTTTTCTCCGCCAACCATTGGCTTAAAAAAAGGCTCACCGCAGACGCCGTTTCCTGTGGGTTAGGCAAGGCTTGTAATTTCAGTATGCCTTTGGCTTCCAACAAGAGTTTATCCGTCTCAATCCATTGTTTTACCCGGATGATTTGCTGATAAAATTCGTTCATCAACTTGACTAGGTGAAATTCGGATTGCTTCATCTGCCCTCCTATCACCCTTGCTCAGTCTCATGGGGCAGATGCACCACAATGGCTTTAGGTTGCAGATGCTTAAGCTTGCCATTGGTACAGGTGAGGATCAGGGTTTGCCCAGCTTTGATGAATTGTGGGCTCACTTGCAGATAAAACAGCCCCTGATTTGGGCCCGCTTTGAGGCCAGTGGCCTCGTCGTATTCTACGGCTTGTGTGCTTGCGCCCAGCAAGCGTTTGGTGGCCAGTTCTTTGTGCAGTTTACTCGAGGCAATGCGACAATCCCTTAACCACTCTGCTAGATCTGACTGGGTCTGGGTGGCTTTGGGTTTGAGTTCGATCAGTAAATCTTGCTGCCCCCACGCCTTGTCAAACAAAATCGAGAACACGCCTTCTTGGTTTTCTTCAAATGGTAGGCTGGTGTAACGCACGTTCACCCTATCCAGTTGTTGATTGAGATAAGCCAAGGCTACCTTAATACTTTGATAGCAATCATTATGTTGATAAGACGGCAGTTTGGGGGGAATCAGTTGTTGATCCAGTTCCGACATGGCGCCCACCAGTCGCGCCAAGATCTGATAAAGTTGCCAAGGTGAGGTGTGATCCTGATCGGCCAGCAATTCAAACTCAGACAAATGCTGCACCATGGCGCGTATCCACTGTTTATGCTGTTCACTGACGCGGTTACCCAAACGTTCTTCATCGTCTGAATAGCCTGCCAATTGGCGGGCTTTTTTACGCATACTAAAGGCCAATTGTTGCAGCTGTTTTTGCAAGGCCGAACGGCTTTGTTGATTGTCTTCACTGGTTAAGAAGGCATCGGCGGCGATGCCCAACATGGGGGGACAATAGTCGGTCACTTGAAAGTGCGCGCCATCTTGTTTGGCCACTTCAAACAGGGGCATGCTGATGTATTGGGCGCTGACGTCCTGGCTGGCTTGTAACGACAAAATGGGCTGCAAACGCTGTAACGCCAGTTCCCCTTCGCCTGTGTTGTCGTCTTTTGCAGGAGCACTTTCTACCACAGAAAAACGCTGTATGTCGGCGCTCTGGCTGGCCGCCCCCGGCATACGAATGGGCACGGTCAGTTTGATTTTCACACAATCCTGACGGTCCCATTGGGACACTTGTTGTAAATCCAGCATTAAGGGCGCGTCATCACGCACGTCGTATTCCACCCATAGGCCGTCTGGCATGATGGCTTGCAGAGACTGGACGTAAATCACCCCATCCAGTAAACGGCTTTCGTCCAGGCGTAAGCTGACGATGCCCCAACGATAAGGTTGCAGATGCAAGGATAAGTGTTGAAGCTGAGCTTCCCAATAGATTTGATCCTGTTGGAAATGCTGAGGGGACAGCAACATGCCCTCGTGCCAACAGACGGCAAAGCGGTTTGTGCGGCTCATAGGGCGCGCTCCTCTAAACGATACCCTTGCCCTTGTAAGGTAATTAATAACTGGTGAAACTGGGTGATGTCCGCCAGATATTGGCCTGGTTCGGCAAGGTAATTGGCAAATAACAGCACACTATGGGCCTGAAAATAGAGATCCGGTAAGCTGAGCCGAGTTTGTGCTGTGCGCGGTACCACCTCGTAGGACTGCACGGACAACTTGTGCTGATACAAAAGTGCTAGGGCGGCTTTGTTGGCAAACCAGTCTGGGCCACTGAGTGCCTTTAAAGCCTCAGCGGTTTTCTCATCGTAAATAAAAACGATGTCTAAGGCGGTGGGTAAATTTTGATTACTGTCGGGATCCGCCTGCAACCAGATCTGGGTCAGTTGGGTTTTATCAAAGTCATAAAATGGCACGTATTTGCCCGCGACTTTTTCCACCGAATTGAGGGTTTTCGCGCAGCCAGAAAGCAGGCAAACCAGCATCACATAATTCACGATAGGGACCTGTCTCATTGCCATACGCCCCCTTATTGCACCAAATCCAACATAAAACGTACCTCTTTTCTGGCTTTATCTTGTCCTTGCAATACGGCGCCATAGGCCAAGCGATTGTTGCCGCCCTCTTGGTGACTCAAGGTGGTGACTTTGGGCTCGACATCGTCATCCAAACACACCAATGTAATGCGACAATCGCTGCGTTTATCGCACACCCAAGAGACCAGATCGCGCAAAGCTTGGTGTTCTGTTCCGCCGGGCACCAAGCGCTGAATCCGCACCAAACTCAGTGGCCCTAACACCAGCTCCACTGCCGCCTGTTGGTCCCAGACTCGGGTGCCTAGGGTTGCCTCTGCGGACAAACGCTGGTTGCGTTGGCCTAATAAAGTATGGTCATTTTTCTGTATTGTTAGCCAACGCCCGACCAAACTGCGCAAGGCAATCAGGCTGACCCCCAGCACGATGGCGAAGAGTTTTCGCATCATGGGTAAGGTCATACGGCAGTTAGCCAAACTGCCCGCAAGGGACAATAAGGTGGCGTCCTCTTGCTGATGACGCTGGCGTTGTAAGCTGTCCTCATGGCCACTGATGGCCAGCATAAATTGCCCCATACTGGTGTGCTGCGCCAAGCTGCTGGTTAAGGTGGCATGATGTTGTGCGTGAATCAGATAACGCAGGGCCTGCAGTCGATTGTTAAAAAGATCAATAAAGGCCGCCAAAGCGCCTTTGCCATAGCGTAAATCCTGACGCAACAAGTCCACAAAAGGTTCCACCAATGGCCCATCCAATCCGGTTAGGTTGTAATAGCTGCACTCCACTTGGTGTTTGGCCTTGTTTTGCTTGCGCTTTGCTGTCTTGATCTGGTCTTTGCTATTGCCTTGTTTGTTCACTCTGCCTAGTGCGTCCGTATCGGCCAGGGTCACCTTGCGTATTTCACCGGGCGGCAAGACCTGTGAATGAAAACTGCTAAAAAATAGGCTGTTGTTCAAGGCTTCTAACAAGTCATCGTCATGCAGGTTCATGCCCACCAGTAAGCGCGTCAACTGATGGAAGGACCAGTTGGCGTCGGGCTCAACAAAAAGCTCTGCTACAGAATAACCTGTTCGCCAATGCGTGGTTGCCATTGCTGCCACACTCCTTCACGTTGATCACTGATCAGCTTAAGCTGCACAAAGTGATTCAAGCTGGTATACAAACCGAAAAAATAGCTCAACACACTGCCCAATAAGATGGGGTTTGAGCTGGAAAAATAGTCTTCATTAATCAACAAGGAAAGTTCGGTACCGCGACAGTGTCCGCGCCACATGTCTTTGCCCATGCGTTTCACCACGGCGGCGGCAGTCAACTCGACCAGTCCCTCCACTTGGCGTAAGTGGGAACGAGACATAGGATCGCAATACAACCGCAAGATGTGTTTCAAACTGGCTAATGAAGAGTCGCCGGCGCTTAAACTGTCCAGATTCAAGGACAACTGTGACAGGAGTTTCACGGTATTTTGACCGTCCAATTGCGCGCCTTTGAACTGAGTGGGGATCCCCAAAATCGAAGCACTGAGCATGGGGCCTGAGCCAAACAATTGCAGGGCTTGGCCTTCACGTAGGGATTCAGGCAAACGACGATTATTGCACAGGCCTTTAATGGACAGGGTTTGATCTATGGGTTGCGCGGTCGAAAAGTCCGCCTGATAAATGGCTAAGAAGGTATCGCAACCACGTTCCCCCGGTTTCATTAATTCCACCAAACGGGTCACATAGTATTCTTGCCCCTGAGCGTTTAAGTTGGGCCCTAACCAGGGTGTCACCAATCGGCTTTGCCCTGAGGCGGAAATGCTTTTGACTTGCGTTAAGCTGTGAACTTCGGCATTCATGTAATGTTTTTCATCGGCCAATACGCGATATTCATGCTGATGGTGTTGTAACGGAATGGGTTTGAAGGTCTTCTCATACAGGTTGATCACTGGAAAGCAATTCAGTAGGAAGCTGCGGGTATTGAGCTGCACACTGTTGGCCGATTGATCCAGTAAAAAGAGAATCTCAAAGCGGTCTTGAGCCCCATTCAAGGCTTGATTGTGCGCTAGATTGAGCAAATCAAAAAAGTAAAATTTTTCCACAAAGGCAAAGTATTCCTGTAGCAAGCGATAAGCGCGCTGGCTGCCCGCGTCATCGGGCAAGACATTTTGATCGTCCGCGAAACCTTGCCATTCCACAACGGATTGAAGAGCCGATTGAAAGCCTGATGGAGACTGTCCTTGAGGTGGGCGCAACAGGGTTATCTTGTCCTCCACTTTCACCGCCACCGCCACCAAAGCATCGCACAGCATTTGGTACAATTGCGCTTGATGGCTCGAATCACACAGGTAAAAGCGCAACCGGGAAATGGGGTAGTTTTGTATGGCTTCCGTCCCTGTGTTGTCCACCTGAATGGACACCACAGACTGAAAAATGGTGTTCTTGCCGACCGTCTCTTCTAAGCCCAACACACTGTTTTTCGGCAATACCTTGGTGTCGGTCACTTGTAAGGGCCATAAGTCGGTGTGGTAACAGTTGGTAAAACGACAGTCTAAGCTTTCTTTTTGGCCATTCTTACCTATGCGTTGCGCCGTACCAATTAGCTGGCGACCTTTCTCAAAACAATAGCCATTGACAAAATTCGCTCCGTCCGGCTCAACGTTGGCTTGCAACACCGCCATGCAAGGCAAGGAGCGAATCAGGTTGGGGTAGAGACTGTGCAACAACTGGTTGGGGATTTGGTTTTTCTGGTCATTGAGATCCGCCCGTAAGCGCCCTGTCATGTAGGCAAACGATTGTAACAGCTGCTCCACGTGAGGATCATTGGAACGGCCAGCGCTGAGTTTGAGTTCGGCGGCGGCTTCTGGATAGGTACGACTGAACTCCTCCACGGATTGTCGTAGATAGCGCATTTCCTGTTGAAATAAAGCATAACTTTGCGACATCTCACGCCTCTCTGCTGATTCATGCTGCAACAAACTCAAAGGCTTGTTCAAAGGCTTCATGGGCAAGCTGGATGCTCAACCGACAGCGGGACACTTGCCCCAATGTGCCCACATCCAGCACCTGAATCTTTTCAATACGAGGTTCAAACAACTGCAGTATCTGCACTACATCGTATTGGAATTTTTCCAATTGGCCTTGATCGTTGAGTGACTGGTCCACCACTGCACAGAGACTGTGCGGAAAGTCGCTGTCATCATGATTAGCATCCACCCTCAGACCATCCACTCCGGCATCCAGAAAGCCGCCACTGCTGAGAATGCGCTCCACATTGGCAATCACTGACGCTTTGGTAGAAAGTCTGCGTTCTGACTGGGTGAGTTTTTCAAACAAGGCCGCTGCCACAATCGCCTCCAAAGGATTAGCTTGATAAGGCCGCAATGGGTCGGTTTTTCGCGATACTCCAAGCGGCGGCGGAGAAACCTGCCGTATTGGCCACGTCCGCACCCTGTACTTGATGATGCCAACCTATCTCAATGAAATTCAGTTTAAATTGCTCCGTCGGCATGTCATTGGGGTGCGACTGAAAATGGATTTCACTGATCAAGGCCAAACGCAATTCGATGCGCATGATAATATTGAACTGATCGCCTGAGTTACGCAGTACCCATAAGGTGGTTGGTGGTCCTCCGACCTTGTCGAGAGTTAATGCCCTTAAGCAGTAGTCATACATTTTTGGCGAGGTGTAATCCGTGTATTTCACACAGGTAAAATCGGTAATGACTGGTCGCCCCGAAGTACGCGAGTTATTACTCACATCCGTGGTCACCTGCTGCTGAATGCCTTGATTAATGGACACCAACTCAATGCATTTTGCACCGTCAAAGTGTACTCCACCGGCATTGGCCTTTAAGGCCGCCCACGCAGGACCATCACCTTCACCTACCTCACCATCTATCATGGTGCCTATCCCGGTCCCATCTTTATTTGGCTGCCCAGAGGCGATTGTATCGACACCAAATTGCAATAATATTAGATCCATCGTTGTAAACCTCTTTCATCATGTTAAAGCGCATCACTGTGTACCATCGCGGCTGTCTTTTTTACTGTTGTTTTTAAGACAGCTCAGTTACGGCAACTCGGCCACCAAGCGTATGGACGCTGTCAGTTCTTCCAATTGGAAATGGGGACGTAAAAACACCACCGAACGATAGCTTCCTGGCTTACCTGGCACATCAAACACATCAATGCGTGATTCTCGTAAAGGGTAGCTGGCTTTCATTTCCTGTGGTGCGGAGTCGTCCACTAAGACATAGTTGCTGATCCAGTTATTCAGATAGTCGGAAACGCTGTCACGCGTCGCAAAACTACCAATTTTGTCGCGCATGATGACCTTAATGTAGTGCGCAAAACGCGAGGCATTGAGCACATAAGGCAACATGGTCGAAATGCGCGCGTTGGCGTTGGCCGCATCGGTATTGTATTTTTGCGGTTGCCCCGTGGTCTGACCGCCAAAGAAAGCCGCCTTGTCACTGCCTTTTCGATGCAAAATCGCCATAAACCCAAGGTCGTTTAGCTCTTTCTCGCGTCGGTCGGTGATCTGTACTTGGGTTGGACAGGTCAACTTAATGTCCCCGGATGGGGTTTTAAAAGTATGGGCTGGTAAGCCTTCGACCAAACCGCCCCCTTCGACACCACGAATGGCAGCGAGCCAGCCATGTTTGGCATAGGCATTGGTGACTCGCTGTGACAAGATGAAGGCTGGGTTGCCCCAGAGGTATTTTTTGGCATCACTGCCATCGACATCTTCGACAAAGTCAAAGCCTTCTGCGACCACGGTTTCTGGCCCATAAGGCAAGCGTAATAAGACTTTGGGCAGGGTTAGGGAAACGTATTTGGCGTCGTCACTTTCGCGGAAACTGCGCCATTTTATCAATTCCGCACTTTCGAAGATCTTGGTCAAGTCCCTGGGCTGTGACAGACTGAAAAAGTCTTCCATATCAAACAGCTTGGCATAAGCGGCTGAAATGAAAGGCGCGTGCGCTGAAGCCGCCACACCAGAAAGTTTTTCCAATAATTCGATGTCTTCTGGATGACGACCAAATTCGTAATCCCCCACCAAAAAGGAGAAGGGATCGCCACCGTGAGTACCAAATTCTTCCTCATAGACCTTTTTAAATAAGGCACTTTGATCGAACTCCACGGCTTTTTGCAGGTCTTTTAACAGATCCTTTTTGGCGATGTTGAGTAAGCGAATTTTGAGGCTGGCTCCGGTCTCGGTATTCATCACCAAGAAGTTCAAGCCTCGCCACGTGGCTTCCAAGGCTTGGAATTCACTGGCGTGCATGACCTGATTAATTTGATTGGTGAGCTGAGTGTCAATCAAGGCAATTTTGTCGGTCATTCGATCACCGGCAAAACGCCCCGGATTGTCCGGTACGTTCTGTAAGATGGAAGCGGCGAATTCGCCGATCAATTCAAGGGAATAAGGCACCTGAGTTTGATCCAGCGCCATCTGGCCTTCGTCCAACATGCGCGTCACCAATTTAGACGGTGTCACACTTGACCAGCTTGACACATCACTGCCAAACAAGCCGATTAACTCTTGTTGCAGGGCCTCGTCTGCTATTATCTCGGATAAAATGGCGTCCAGTGGGTCATTGCCATCCAACTTGGCCAACATGTCACGAATGCGATTTCGGGATTCATAGAGGGTGTTGGTGATGGTCAGTTGTTTTACCAGACTAATGGGCTCAAAGTCGGCCATGCCATTAAAGAAGAGTTCCACGTTTAATCGCTCACTTTCTTCGTCAATAACATTAGGCACCACATAAGCCAATCTGACCTGACAGCCTTTCATGATGTCATCAAAGTTATCACGGTCAATTTGCACAAATTCACGCTCTTTCACCGGCGGTAAGGGTTCCGTTGGCGCACCGGATAAATCCGCCAACACGCCGACAATAAGCGGTAATTCTCTTTGTACAATGGCGTCCCCTATTTCAACATCGTAGGTGATATGAACCCTTGGCGACCGTACCCTGGACAGTTTTTTCTGATTACTTTCCAAAATGAAATCTCCCATTTAAAAAGTGAGTAAGGCAAGTCCTTGCTGATTACTTCTTAGTTAACCGAAAATACAGTTGATCATTACGGGTTATTGAGCTGATCTCTCCTTGCAACTCCAGCGCTTTTAAAGCCTTATCAACCGCCACGATAGAATCGTTGATTCTTTGCTTTTTTAACCACCAGTTTGTGATACCGACCACTGTGTCTTCACTGTCTGGATGATTGGTTAAGTACTTCTTTATTAATTGAGCCACATCATCTGCTTGATAATAATTTTTTATGCCCATCTGACTTAATCTCATAAGGTTTATGGTTCTCGGTCTTATCTCTAGAGCATATTAGATGCCAACTTGGAAATATAATTTAAGACATTGTTTTATATTGAAAATATATTTTTATTTGCAAATATTGCTTTACCCTTTAGGGTAAATTTCAACCCAGAAAAGTGGGTCTTGAATGCAATACCAAAAGAAAGGAGAAAATAAGGTTTTATAAAAACATCCTAAGTTTTTATCCAGCAGTGCCTTCATAAAATCAGAAAGTTATCTATAATCATTATCCAAAGTTTAGGAGAATATTTTTCAGGAGGTGAAATCTATTAATATATAACGGAGTTAAGATAATATGCGCAAGACCATCATTATCTATTTTAATATTATGTTATTGGGCATAATTTTAGTCCTCTATTTGCCTTCTCATATTAATACCAAATACAAAAATAATCGCCTTTACACCGTAGACGCAGATTCTCTCATATCGCCTTATCCACTGAGCAGCATGCACCTACCTGCTGCAAATAAAGGCGCGAAATATACGCTTCAAGTGGGCTTGCATCGTGAATTGGGGCAAGCAACAGACCAAGCGCAGCGTATCGAATTCGACGCGCCATTGCGGATTATTAAGGCGAAAGACCACCAAAAAGAGTGGTTTTTAATTTTGGTTGGTCCCTATTCAAACAAGTTTAAAGCAGAGCAAGCGAAACAAGCATTGCAAGATGAAGGCATCTCTTCTAGGGTCAGTTTATGGCCTAGTGGCGCTCAGTAATTCGTTGTTTTTAAATATAAATATTTTTAGATACAAATGTTTTTAGATATAAAACTGGAAAAATAGCCCTCACTACTTCTCCATTATGACTTCACTACTGACTAATGCTAAGCAAATCACATTCAGCAAAAATACCCTTACCTTTTTATTTTTTCCGTTAAGAATCAAGGTCAGTGTAAATATTCTTCATAACGAATCTGCCATTCTCTGCTGTTCACTGTGCTTAGTATCTGTCTATTGATGGGCTTAGTGAGAGGGCTGTTTTTGGTCATTAAGATGGAATAGTTCTTTTGGTCTAGGTCAAGGGGTAACACGGTGACATCTTTTAAATAGCCAGACTTTACTAGAAACTGCATTTCTTCTTTATTATGAATGAAGGCATCCAATCGTTTCTCTTGCAAACTCAGCAGCACCTGGCTCCAAGAAAACAATTGCTTGCTGTCTTGAAGCTTATGTTGCTGTAAAAAATTTTCCACACTCTGACCTTTCAAATCCGAATTCAGTACATTTAAGTAAGCAATATTTTTATCAGCCAAATCATTTACATTGGAGATCTGTGCCCCTAACCCTTGCAGGGTTAATGCGGAAGTCAGTAAGGCGGTCACGATAGAGACAAAACTCACACCAAAAAACATTAAAATAATGACCAGCACTTGCCCCGCTCTGTGTTTCACTTCAAAAGGACTGCCTTGACCTGAGAAGACCAACAATGTGGACCAAATCATGGCATTGAAAAAGCCTTTTAACGGCCCATCGCTAAACAAGGGGTTGAGGTTTTTATTCTCTGCCCGCCAGTACAATAAGGCCGTGAACACCATGATAGACAATAGCACCAGTAAGACCAGTAGGGTCTCCATAAAAGGAAAGTTTTTCACCAGACGAAGCAGGTTCGCCCAGCCAGATTCTTGAGCAACCAATACGCCAATGTGACCTTGAAAATAACTGTGAGAAAAGTCGGCCATCCCTTCCACTTCAGCATTGGGCACAAAGGGCCCCAGTACCACATCGATTTTTTGTTGATTGAGAGCGGTAATGATGTCTTGATCATCGACAAATTCTATAAAGCGATAAGAAAGTCGCAAACAATTCGCTATTTCTCGCCACAGATCCGCTCCAATGCCAGACCAGCCAGCATATTCAGTGTCGGAAGCATTGGATTCATAAATAAAAGGAGGAGAAAATTTTACGCCAACTTTAAGGGGAGCCGGGGTATCTATCCTGATGTCTAAGCAATCCGCTTGGGCAAGATGGCAGATACCGAGCACAAGAAAACTGATCCCAAGGAGGAGACGAATCACTCTCATGCCTTCCCTCCCGAAAAATACACCCGCATTTGAGCAGGAGAATAAAAGTAAAATGTCGGCTGGTAACCCGCTAACTCATCTACTTGATTATAGCCCCATAAGGCCGCCGCAGAGTCAATTCCTGCACGCTTGGCACACAACAGATCCGCTGGTGCATCGCCTATCATTAAGGTTTTGTCTGGCGATGTCTCGTAGTGCTTCATGTAATCCAGTAAGACGCTGGGATTAGGCTTAGCAGGCGCTTGGTCGGCCCCCACGACTTGATCAAAATACTTCAACAAATCTAGGTTGCGTAATATGTCTTTTGCCCGCCGCCCCTCTTTTCCGGTCGCCACACATAAGGTTTTTTCCTGCTCAGTTAACCACTTTAATAAGGCTTCGATGTCCGGATACGGCAATACATAATCCGCTAAATATCGACTGTGCCGACTAAAATGCGGCAGCAACTCTGTCGGCAAACCTAACTCTTTCATAATCTGCTTAAAGCCTTTACCCAAGTGCTTTTGATATTCGCGAAACAAGGCCTCCACGGAGCGGGAGGCAATGGCAAAACCAAAATAATCAAAGATAGAGGCCCTAAAGGCCATTTGCATTACCATTAAACTGTCTACCAAGACCCCATCCATATCAAAAATAAACAATTGATAATCTTTTTTCCCTGCTGTCATGAGGTTTTCGTTTTCAGTCTTAAGGCTCGACATACAAAACCTCAGACACGTCTTCAAAGCGATACAGTCCGGTTTCTTTGGCATATGCCTGATAAATCGCAGGTAGACGATTGTTGCAAAACTGTTTAACTTTGCGTGCCGCTAAGCCAACCAAAAACTGCTCCGCGCGTTTCACTCCACTGTCAACAAGTGCCACTTCTTGTCTGCCTAACTTCATCAAATTGACCAGCTCTTTGCCTTGTTCTTGACCGGCAATCGCCACTGTTATCATGCCGCCGTCGTCAACAAAGTTGGTGCCAGCTCCTAACACCGGATACTTGGCATTGGCCATTGTCCAGTTAACCAATTGATTGGCAGGCACAAACTGATTACTGCCTGCCTGAGTTTTGACTTGCTGATAGTTGGCAATGAGCAACATGGCTTGGTTAGCATTGGCAATCTCAACCTGCTGCTTCCATTGATCAAATGTGTCCACCGTGGCAGGTTCAATGAGTTGCAAAGGAAACCAACTGTATTGACGAAAGCCGACCACTTCTCTTTGTGCCGTTGTGGAATTATCGTTCAGTGGTAATACCGCTATTGCTCTTTCATCGCCGCAATAACGACTCAAATCCAATAAGGTTTCAGACAAAGAAAGAAAGTTCTTATGCTCATAAATACCTTGCGTATTCACCGCCTCAAAGTAACCATATGGCTCCACACTGTAATTCACGCCAGCGAAAACAATTTGCGGTAAAGCATCCCAGTCTTTTTGGTAGGTTTGTTGATAAAAATCGACATTCTGACCTGGGCAGTCCTGAAGGAATAATTGCTCTGCTAGGCTTTGTTTGGGGAAGTGTTTATCTTCATAGGCTAAATAGTGCGCTCCAATGAGCTGCTGAGCTAAGTCATCCACCAATAGTATGTAATCCGGTTTCCAATCATTGATGCCATACAGAACATCCCTAGTGGAACGACGGCGAAAGTTACAGCCATTGTGGTTAATTAAATCCATATAGTGAAAGCGCACCTGCGCCGAAGGCAGATCGCTTTTTAGTTTACTTAAAATGCCTTCATCAATTGAGTTAACCCAACTTAAGTCCGTATTGTAAGAGTGAATCACATATACTCTTGGTTCATTCCTTTTATGTTGAACCACCAAGACAACAGTAATAACTAGGATAAAAAGAATGGTTAATTTAATGGCGTTATTCATCATCTTCATGCTTTTCATCTCCTTAAATCAATGCTTGTTGCGACCAATAAGCTAACGAGGCGCATAGGGCGACCACCCGGGCAAAACAAAACCAGATATTGGATGTCAGGAAGGCTTTCTGCATGTCTTTATGTAATAGCTTTTCATCGTTTAACGCTGCACTCACTTGTGCCGAGACGCCATGTTGGTAAGAAAATATAAAAGACTCGCTGAGTAGTAGAAGGCAAAAGCCCAATACCCAAGGAGACATAGCAGCCCCCCCTGACACTGAAATCAAGACACTCATTAAGATCACAAAAGTAGGTGGCCCGGGAAAAAATAGGCGAATCCCAAACACCACCAAACTGAGTAGCAAAATACCAGAAAGTGGGCTGGTTGATATGTATGTGCCTAACCACTTCAGGTGATCAAGAGCCAATTGATCTAAATTCAAATGCTGAATCATGGGGCCCCAAGAGACAATGGAAGCAATAAACAGCAAGGTGGGCCAATCGACCCGACTGCGCATATCCTCGATTGTTAAGCCATCAAAAAGAAAGATGGTCATGGCGATGAATAAGGCGACCCAAGCCAATTCAATGTGATGCAATGACATGCTTAAGATGGACCCTACTAATAACATCATGGCGATCACAGCACCTTTCTCTTTGTTATCCAGCCCTCCTAGGGATTGTAATTCTTGCTTTAATCTTTTAATTTCGCTGCTGGACACGGTTTGCTCATGTCGACAGCGCCATAGCATCCACAGCAGGTAAAAAATCAATAAGATGACACCTGCGATTAAGGTACTTTGCAGCCAATTCCCCCATTGGAAATAAAACTGGGTTTGCATATCCAAAAAGCCCAGCATCACAAAGTTAAGAGGATTTCCCGTTAGAAAAATAGTGCACAACAAAAAACTGCCCTGCATCGAACTGATTTGCAGTGTCGCATGACGATGGGGATTGTCAGACAATCTGGTTAAGTCCAGCGCCAAAGGTGTCATGATGGCGGATCGTCCTAATGGTGAGGGAATAAGAGAAGATAATGACGCCCCCAAGCCAAATAGGATAAAGGGTTGGGTAAAACGATTATTGGGTAAGCGGGTGGTCAACCATAAAGATATCCTTCTCGCCAAGCCAGAAGTACTCATCAGGGCGGCAAATAAAAACATGCCAAGCACTAAAAAAATGACATTCGAGCCAAACCCGGCCATCACCACTTCTCGCGGAGCTAAATTTA
Source organism: Marinomonas sp. THO17 (assembly GCF_040436405.1). Taxonomy (NCBI): domain Bacteria; kingdom Pseudomonadati; phylum Pseudomonadota; class Gammaproteobacteria; order Oceanospirillales; family Oceanospirillaceae; genus Marinomonas; species Marinomonas sp. THO17. The sequence goes on from NZ_AP031575.1 coordinate 968,162, forward strand.
AAACCACGGCTAAAATGGTCACTAACAGAGAGGGCACAAAGTTGGGCGTGAGCCTAAACACCCACATGCTCACAGCACCGACAATCAGTGCCAAAAAAGTCACCCCCTCAGAACCTGCTAAATCAACAACCTGCTTAGGCATATTGAAAAACAAATATAATGGAAGCGCTAAGGTCACCAGCCAACCAATCAGCTTAAAAAGAGTATCCTGCTTGGTTTTGGATTCTATTTCAGTGGATTCAAAGCTAGGTTTGTCAAGAAGATCATTCATAGCATAGTCTCTAATCATTTATTAACAAGATAAAACTATCCTCTTAAATGACTAAAGATATAACTTGGCGAAAACACGTAAAAATTATGATTATATTATCTAAACTTATTCCTCTTCATTTTGATTAACTTATCCTGGCGATTATAAACAACACATTGTTATAAAACTATCAATTAAAACTCCTTCATATTCACTGTCTATTTAACAGAGAGTTTTTATCGATTTGAAGGTTTAAAAGTTTATCAAAATGCACTTGATCAATCCCATACCGATTCAGAAAGACAATGTATTAGAGAATTTTACAAAAAATAACAAATGCTTAGCTTCTATTGATGCCCAACTTATTCACTGACTTAATAGCTTATTCACTCTATTAATCGGCCATCGCCGCGTTTTTATAATAAGAAGCACTGTCCATTCCCATATTTCACCGCATACTCAATATGAACAACCAATTATAAAACCTAATTTGAGTTCTAGGATTAAAGTTCAAACCTAAATCATAAAAGGAATTACATTATGATAAATGAGCTATCCTATAATTTTATAGCCCCTAATGATTTACGCGTTACACCCCAAAAATTTACTTCTCAAGGTTATCAAAATTACCCTATTCTTGGGCATTCTGATGCTATTATTCGAGTAAAGAAACAAATTGAATTCGCCTCAAAGCTTCCTTTTGTCATCTTTCTTTCTGGTGAAAATGGCTGTGAAAAAGCTGCCGTTGCATGGCATATTCATCACCTGGACAAAAAAGAAAAGGGTAAATTCATCTGTGTTCCAGTCAATTTAATTGATGCAGAATCCTACAAAGAGCACTTATTAAAAAGTCTGCTGTTAGCAAAAGGCGGCACTCTTTATATTGAAGATATTGATGATTTAAGTGACGGCAACAAAGATGTCTTGACCTCTCTTTTGTCGAATGATGATTTTTTCATGAAGCTAAATCAAGATAAGATTCATCTTGTTATTTCCTGCTCTAAAAAGGACCTTTCCCATCCGTCGCAGCAATGGATGTATGATATTTTTGGCGCCACCACACCGCAATTTAATTTTCATCTTCCCCCTTTAAGAGAGCGAGCGGAAGATATTCCAGAACACATTGCCTACATCTTATCCAGTCTAGACATAAAGTTAGATATTACTAGCTCTGCCCTATCTCTACTGCAGCATTACGATTGGCCCGGCAATATCATAGAGTTACACAGACTAATACTCTTTCTTGCTTCCTTTTGTGAAAGCAAGATTACCGCTAAGGAAATTCTGGATCTTGGTATTATTGATGTCACCTCTCCGCCATTCAAAGACGAGCTGATTGATAAACTTCTCAGCCATCAGTTGGATATTTATGATCACCTTCATCCTAGTATTCAAAAATCGCTGAATTTCCTGAGCCTTCATTTTCTGGATGAAATTTGTTTAGAAGACGTTGCCGCATCCGCTTTTGCCAGCCCTTCTCATCTGTCTTTTCTTTTCAGAGAGCATTTAGGCACATCCTTTAAGCCTTTACTGAATCAGATGAGAATCGAATTTGCCAAACGTAAAATTGCCAAGTCCCCAAATCACAGTATTACTGATATTTGCCTGCAATCCGGGTTCGGTGATTTGAGTCACTTCGAAAAAATGTTCAAACGTTATTCTGGTTGTACCCCTAGAGAATTCCGCAATCAACAACGCAAAAAACGTAAGCAAGCTTATGTGTCATAAGTAGAAATGAAAGCTCACTGGTAGAAAATCTCTAACGCAAACGTCAGAGATTTGTTAGGGAAGATACAGACTTATGTTCACAAGACTTAATCGCTCCTCCCTTCACCACAACACATTCTCTTCACTTCAAAAAATGACAGTTTATGAGAAACCTAAATACATAAAAAGGCGGTCAAATAGAGCATGAAAATGTCCCCTATTTGACCAAGTTTTCAAGCAAAGTTTTATTTAGTCTAACAACATCATCTCATCAAGCTGTCACCCTGTGACTGAAATTTTGAACACTGAATTCAAATCGTCTTCAAGCAACCTTTTATGACATAAGACGAAAGGAATTTCAGTAATAAAAAAGAGGATGAAGATGATATGCAGAGCATGAAATTCGCTCTATCGAGGTTCACATATTAATAAACAAGGAGACAAAAATGTCTGGATTAGCTTCAATGGCCCAGCAATTTAGTGGTTTACCGATGAAATCTCTTCTCGGTGCCCCGCTAAAAGCGGCAACCGATGCCAACGGCATGATGGCACGTACACAAACTCAGTTCATGTTAAGTACCTGCTTTGACAAAAAAGAAGATGTTTTGGAACCCATTATGGTGTCCTTCAATATCACTCGTTCAATTGTTAAAGCGGACGGTACCGAAGCAACCCCGCCAACGGCGACAGTGAAATTCACCCTGCCTTTACTCACTCTGATTCCACTTAATTCACTAGCGGTTGATGATGTTAAAGTGCATTTTGAAATGGAAGTGAAAAGCTCCACATCAAAAGATAATGAAAGCAGTCAGGAGCAAGAAACGGCAGCCAAAGCAGACATCACGGCCAAATATAACGCAGGTCTGTTCTCCGTTGAGGTACACGGTTCTGTTTCTCATAACAGCAAGTCTTCTTCTTCTCAGAAAGAGCATTATGAAGCCTCTAATCAGGCCAAATACGAAGTGGATGTTCACGCAGGACAGCTGCCACTTCCAACCGGTGTGACCACCATTATTAATGCCTTCACCAAAAACATCGATCCTATCATGTTAAAAGATGAAGCAACGACGACACCTGCTCAATAGCAGTTTTACCTTAAGGAGTAGTCTGGAAGCGAACCGATCTCGCTTCCTCTTATAGCGTCCTAAACTGTCGATAGGAAATAACATGATTGAATTTCAAGCTTTGATGCGCGCCATTCACAAGAGTGTTAAAGATGCCGCTAAATCCGTTGAGGGTGAAACCATCGATTTCATTAAGCGATTCTTTGATGAGGAAGAACGTGACGACCCGAAGGATCCATACAATACCGAACCTGTATTACGTCCTAAAACCTGCGCCATGGAGTTTCCTAGTCGCACAGCGGATGGGATAGAAAATGTCACCGCTGAGATCCCTATTTTGGCACTCTGCCCTATTTCTGCTCCGCGCATCACAGAGGTCAAATTTTCGACCGAGCTGGAAGTGACCACCAGCAAAGACGATAAACTCATGGTGTCTTTTCCAGACCCAAACAAAAAACGCAGTTTTATCGGTGGCAGCAATAAAGAAAACCTCGACTCTGCCAATACCAAAATTGAAATCACCTTAACCGGCAGCGAGCCGCCAGAAGGCTTAAAACGTCTCATCGAAGGCTATGAGCGAACCTTGAGAGCACAAATTCCAGGCTAACTCAGGTTCTTGGATGATTAAAAGGAACACCCTATGGCCACTAAAAGTATCGCAAATCAATTTTCTGGATTGCCAATGAAAGCACTCATCGGGGCTCCCCTTAAAGCCGCCACCGATGCCAATGCCATGATTGCGCAATCTCAAACACAGTTCATCATCAATAACTGCTTTGAAAAGGCGTCTGAGGAAAACGACGACTTACGTCCCATTATGATTAAGTTTCGATTGGAAAGACAAACACTAACAGCTCAAGGCACACCAAGTGCTACTCCCATTAAAATGGATTTTGTAGTGCCACTGATGACCTTAATTCCGATTAATTCATTGGCAATTGAAACGTTAAAAATCTCTTTTCAAATGGAAGTCAAAAGCTCAAGAGAATTTACCAAAGAAACCGCGTCAGAACGTAAAGAACGTGCTACCAGTAAAGGATTGATGAACACTTATAAGGCGCATGAATTTGATACCGAACTGCATGGCTCTCTATTTAGCAAAAGTAAAAACGCTAGTAACTCTTCTGCAGGAGCCGATTACGAAGTCAGTCTTACCGCAGGGCAATTGCCCCTACCCAAAGGCATGACAGCCATTTTGGATATTTTCACCAAAAATTTAGCGCCTCTGCCATCAAAAGAGTAACCTCACTTCCACAAGGAGCAAGATAATGAGTGTTAAAACTGAAATAAAGTGCCCTGATTGCCAATCCCCTATATTCATTGAATCTAACTTACTTTTAGCGGGACAAAGCTTTAAATGTTCCAATCCTAACTGTCACACTTCGATTTCTCTGTCTTTGTCAGAAACGCAAAAAGTGGCTAAGGCGTTCAACGAATTTCAACAAATTCGTCAAAATGCCGTTGAGCAAGCACAAAAATACGAGTGAAATCCCCAAATAAGTGACCATTTCATCCTATGTTTATTGTTACTTATTTCTTTTGTAAAGATTTTGCATTGATCCAGACACAACAATCAGTTACATTCATTTACAAACCATTGCTTCTCATGGAAATGGTTTGTTGAGCAATACCCAACTCCAATTTGATATTTGAAAGGAATTCGTTGTGACAAAATTGCATAAATATTTCGCCTTTGCGCTGACCTTCGTATTGGCGAGTTTAGCCACCTCAGCCAACGCCATCGATAACCGCAAAACCCTTTGTGTGCACGCAGACAAAACCCGTGTCATTGAAGTGGTTTACCCTGAAGGAAATCGCCTTCCTTGTGAAGTGCAATACACCAAAGGCGATACCACACAAACCCTTTGGAACGCTAAAAACAAAGCAGGCTACTGTGAAAATAAAGCTGCTGAGTTTGTTGAAAAACAAATTGGCTGGGGCTGGTCTTGTGATCTTGTTGCAGACAGTGCAGTCAAAGAATAAACAGCCATTCAATAAGTCATTCCCCACTTTCCGCCCATTTTTTTGGCAAAACGGTCAGATTATCTGGCCGTTTTTTTCGCCATCATCACAGCTTCTTAGGGTGCCCTTTCGGCCTCTCTAAAGAAGGATTCATTCATACCGCATTAAAAAATATTATTAAGACGATAGTTTATTTCCGCTTTGTTTTGAAGCTTGGATACGTAGTATGAATGGAGTGACATTCTGTTGATATTACCGCCTAGATGTTCGGAGGAAATAGATGAATACCCCCAATCAAATCAATGAAGAAACATCCTTATCAAGGTCTTCTCCTCATTCATCTCTCTCTGACAATTCCCCTCCACCTCTTAGCGTATCGCCAATAGAAAAATGGTTTTCTCAACTCCTTAATCAAGCTGACATTAAAGTCAATGGTCCTAATGCTTGGGATCCTCAAGTCCATAACCCTGACCTTTGGAATCGTATATTAAAAGAAGGTTCGATCGGTTTAGGAGAAGCTTACATGGAAGGCTGGTGGGATTGTAAAAACCTTGAAGAATGTATTCGCCGACTACTAAGTGCGGAATTGGATCGCAAAATCATCAAGCGCAGAACCTTATTAACACAGTGGCTAAAAGCCAAACTCTTCAACCGACAATCGGTCAAGCGTGCTTATCAAGTTGGCGAGCAACATTATGATGTCGGTAATGATTTATACCAAGCCATGCTCGACCCAACCATGGCCTATTCCTGTGGCTATTGGGAAAATGCCAATGATCTCCATCAAGCGCAACTAAATAAATTACGTCTCATTTGCCAAAAATTGCATTTACAAGCTACCGATTCTATCATCGAAATTGGTTGTGGTTGGGGAAGTTTTGCTGAATTAGCGGCCCGAGAATATGGGGCACATGTAACCGGAGTCACCATTTCCAAAGAACAAGTCAAGCTCGCCAAAGAGCGTTGTAAAGACTTACCTGTGGACATTCGACTAATGGATTATCGTAGTCTGGAAGGTGAATATGACAAAGCGGTTTCCATTGGTATGTTTGAGCATGTAGGACGCAAAAATTATCCGCTATTTATGCAAACTGCTCATCGCTTAATAAAAGACAATGGTATTTTCTTACTGCATACTATCGGCAGTGATATAAGCTCACAAGGCACAGATCCTTGGATTGATAAATACATATTTCCAAATGGGGTCATTCCTTCCTTAACCGATATCAGTGAAGCCGTTGAACCCTATTTTGTGATCGAAGATGTACATAATTTTGGACAAGACTACGCCAAAACCCTCCTTGCTTGGCAGCAAAATGTTGATCACCATTGGACGAGCTTGCAGTCGAAATACAATGACCGCTTTTATCGCATGTGGTCTTATTACTTAAAAACCTGTGCGGGTGCATTCCAAAGCCGTTCATTACAACTATATCAAGTGGTATTACGTAAACGTCGAGTACCTTTATCCCGTTATCAAAGCCCTAGATAGACCTTGATAGAATTGTCTGGACTGTTATAAGTAACTTGTAGTGCTACAAAAATAAGGTATTAAGAAGACTGACTTACTCACAGGGTGAACAAATCTACTCTATTGGTAGGTCTATTTTTCAAGGTGCAGAAGGTACGGCGAGCAACGACTTTGCGTGCTTGTTTACTGGATCAGTTCAGCTATTGTTTTTTTGCTATGGTTATTTTTGCTATGGTTTTTTGCTCTCTACGATAGCACTCCAGACAGGCTCATCAAACTGGCATTGGAAAGCAAAAAACGGCTTCTTTCCACGAATGTCTGTCATCTCTATTATCATCTCAAACAGCCATTCTTATCAAATTAAACGAATTATTAAAAATCTATTTTTATAATAAAAACAATAAGATATTACAGAACAAAAAGTCTCTCACATGACTTTTCGACTAGCAAAAACACCGTAATTTCCTTGCGTTTCGCCAAGAGAGTCTAGGGCATTCGCCTGACAATAGCCTGACATGATTACAAGGCAGGTTAGGAGAAACCATATGGGCAGGAATTTCACAGATAAATCACAGATTTCTCAGGATGGTAAAGGCATCTGTGGTTTCACTCACATGATTCAGTTATTGATCGACAATAATAAAATGACGCTGGAAGATTTCGAACGCCTCTATGGTAGCAGCACAAATTTTGCTGAACACTGGCTCAGAATGCAAATTGATCAAGACAGATTAGCAGGCTCTGATCAAGTACTAACCGCACTACAAAACTCACTCCATTTTACTGGCGATGTTGGTTGTCAAAACAGCAAGATGACACTGTATCAATTATTAGCTGTCATTCACTGGGATTGGACAAAACACTATGGATTTGCCCTGACTCCCGAAGCCATATGTGACTATTTGGATCACAAGTATCGTCTTAAAATGGTACTGCAAATATTCAATCGATATCCGACGATCGATGAACTATGGCAAAGCAAAACCCACCATTTAGGTGAAGGGATTTATGGCATTATGAAAGCCGAAGGAGCAGGCCCCCAAAAAGATCAGATTCAACACTATGTGTATATCGACAAACAAGGTGAGTTGATGACATGGACAGAAACGGGCAATGCTGCAAAAAGGAAAATTAAAGCGCACGGCTTTGAACAGGTTGTTGTTCGGCTATCTCCTCAAAAATAATTGGCTCCTCAAAAATAGCTAGCTCCTCAAAACAAAAAATAGCGGAAAGCCCACTGACCCGATACTTCAGGTCAGCAAGCTTGCTTTTTTAAAGCTTAAAATTCAGCCAATCGAAAAGCCGCAATTTTATGCACTTCGCTGATGGCTCGCTCAAATTCCCTTTGCCAATCATTTGGGGTTCGCTCAAGGAAGCCTTGCAAAATTTGCGTCTTATTGGCTCCTTTCACTGCCATAATAAAAGGAAAGCCAAATTTACTACGGTAGTCATGATTCAATTGAAGAAAGTGAGCCAACTCTTCTTCATTGCATTGGTCTAATCCGGCACCCGCTTGTTCTGACTTTGAAGCCTCTGTAAGTTCACCAGACAATGCCGCTTTACCTGCCAAATCCGGGTGCGCTCTTAACAATAACAGCTTTTCTTCATCGGTACTGTTATCAACAATCTGTTGCATCGCCAGTTGAATCTTGTCCATACTGTTATACATCTCGATAGGGTGCGCCAACTTGTGTCGCCAAAGTTGTTCAGCAACCCAAGGAGAATGTTCGTAAACACTGCCTAACAGTGTCACAAATTCACTTTCATCTGAGGTGGTAAGAACAACTTCTTGCAATGACATTTTCTGTCTCCAACTTCTATACTCGTTTTTCATACATCTAGATTGATTAAAAAGGCTAGGGAAGGTACGAATAAGTCTTCTGAACATCAGTCTTATCAGAGAAACGGCCTATCAAGGCAAGAGTGAGCAGGAATGTTAATACCTTTCAATCACTCTTAACACAGAGAGGCCGTTTCTCTGAAAGACCCGAAGGGCGTGGTCTAAGCTCTCTTTATTCTTTGTTAAGCTTCTTGCCAATATGTTTAATATTGGACGGCGAAACTTGCCTCGAATAAAAGAGAGTTATCCACACGCTGAAGTCAGTGGACTTGTTCATACCTTCCCTAGAATCACCATAAAACAAATGGCACACCTATTATTTAATATGAAACAATGCTTTCATTATGATTTCAAGCAACGAGGCCAGTGCCTTCAAAAAAATCATTAGATTCACCCGTTATACTCATAAGGATCAAACATGGGCTATCTCACAACACATATTTTAGACACCACTAAAGGCATTGCGGCCAGTCAGGTAGAAATTAAGCTGTATCGTTATGACGATAAAGGCAATAAAAGTCTAATACACACAACCAGATCCAATGATGATGGTCGTTGTGATGCTCCGTTATTAGCAGAAGAGCATTTCAGCAAGGGGGTGTATGAGTTGGAGTTTGGCATCGAAGATTACTTTGCTCAGCAAGGCATTGAGATGCCTCAGCCAAGCTTTCTTAATATGGTCACGATTCGTTTTGGTATCAGTGATGAAGCGGCGCACTACCATATCCCACTATTGGTTTCGCCCTATTCCTATAGTACTTATCGCGGTAGCTAAAGTGATTCTCCAGGCAATTTAATTGCACCAAAATAGCCCAAGCGCACCAAATAAACTCACAAAGAGATGCATTCAAGCTAAAGGGCTTACTTTATATGAGTCATATTTTTGTCCATTTGTTCAACAATTGCTTCCTCATAAGATAAATAAAACAATGGTTTCATAAAATATTTAACGGGATCATTTGTTTCATGGCACATTTATTGCGAATATAATGATAAAAATAGCAATGCAACTAAGATGATTGAAGTGAACAATGTGCATAGAGAACCATGCACATAAAGGACAATGCACCAAGGCACACAATCAAGATCTGTAATAGCAATGAGGTAATAGCAAGATGAAAGCATTGATCATTGGCGCTGGTATCGGTGGAATGTCCGCCGCTGCGGCTCTTAAACAACAAGGTATTGAATGCGACATCTTTGAAGCAGTAAAAGAAATCAAACCCGTCGGGGCCGCACTTTCAATATGGTCAAACGGTGTTAAATGTATGAATCATCTCGGCATGGGACACATTATGGATCAGCTTGGTGGACCAATGCATTTTATGGCCTATCAAGATGGCTTAAGCGGAGCAGTAATGACCCAGTTTAGTCTGAGTCCATTGGTGGAAGCCGTTGGCGAACGCCCTTGCCCTGTGTCACGGGCTGATCTGCAAAACCAAATGATAGACTGGTGGGGCAAAGAGAAAATACAGTTTGGTAAACGCATTGAATCGGTTGAACAATCTGCCGCTGGTGTGACTGCCTATTTCACGGATGGCACACAAGCGTCGGGTGACTTTATGATTGCCGCTGACGGTACTCACTCAAAAGTGCGCGCTCATGTCTTAGGTTATGAAACAGAACGCCGCTATGCTGGTTATGTAAACTGGAATGGTTTAGTGGATATTGATGAAGATATCGCCCCAGCAAACCAATGGACCACATTTGTTGGTGAAGGCAAACGGGTTTCCATCATGCCAATTGCCGATGGCCGCTTCTATTTCTTTTTCGATGTTCCACTACCAAAAGGCCTTGATGAAGACAGAAGCAGCGTTAAGCAAGATTTAACCAGATACTTTGCGGGGTGGACTGAGCCTGTGCAAAAACTCATTGCTGCCATTAACCCTGAGACCACGAATCGCATTGAAATTCATGATATTGAGCCTTTCGATACCTTAGTAAAAAACAAGATTGCTCTATTAGGTGACTCAGCCCACAGCACCACACCAGACATAGGACAAGGCGGCTGTTCAGCACTTGAAGATGCGGTTGTCTTAGGGCAATGCTTTGCAAAAAACACAGACATTGAAAGCGCATTGCTCAATTATCAATCTGAACGACGTTTCCGCGTTAAAGATTTGGTATTAAAAGCCCGTAAACGCTGTGATGTGACACACGGAAAAGACATGCAAGAAACGCAAGCTTGGTACGATGAGTTACGTCAGGAAACGGGCGACAACATTATAGAAGGCTTACGTAACACCATAATTGGCGGGCCACTGTCTTAACAGTATCCCTGTCTTAATGGTTTGTCATAACCTCCCCCAGTATGCTTGCTGGATGATTCTGCCTACCCTTGATGATCTCTCGGGTAGGCATTTTTTTATTGGTTTTTGATACAGCATATTGTGCAATCCGCGCATCTTGAGTTGCTATTCATGGTCAAGTTCAGAATAATGGTTTCCCTCAAAGAAAGACGAATCAGGCTATACTCAAGGCCAGTAAAATAACAAAAAAGCAATCGTGGACCGAATATAGGGTCCTTGTAAAAAGGTAAAAGCATGCCATTAACCGATCTTTCGCAAGTGAAACAGATCCACCTAAAACGCGAAGGCATTCGTGCAAACATTCTCACCCTAGGCGCCAGCATTCAGTCTATTCACCTTGATGGTTATCCACACTCAGTAGTACTTGGCTCACCTAACTTCGCAGATTATTTAGGCTCATGCCGATATTTTGGTGCGATTGTTGGTCGTGTTGCCAATCGTATTGCCCACAGCCGGGCTATGATTGGCGATAAAGAATATCTGCTTACGCCCTCCTCTCCCAGTCCACATCAATTACACGGTGGACCAGCAGGTACAGATTGCAAAAATTGGCGCATTATTGCGCAAAGTGACGATGCGGTTCAGTTGCAAGTCACGTTAGAAGACGGTGAGATGGGATATCCGGGAAGAATGCAGATTCAAGTAGAGTATCAATTGCTTTCACAGGGCTTGGAAATGCGCATTCAAGCCACCAGTAACCAACTTACCCTTTGTAATATCGCAGGACACAGTTATTTTAATCTAGATGGGCAAGGCAGTATTTTAGATCACCAACTGAAAGTCGTCGCTGATCATTATTTACCTGTAAACGACGATTTAATTCCCACCGGAGAAGTCACTCCAACTCATGGAAGTGCCTATGATTTCAATCATTTACGAACCATTGGTCGAGACGATTACTTAGGGCTAGACACCAATTTTTGTTTGTCTTTAGCGCCAAGAGTGTTGCAAGAAGTGGCCGTACTGAAAGCGCCTTTAACTGGCCTTAGCTTGCACTTATTGACAACCGAACCTGGCTTGCAGGTTTATGATGCAAGACACGTTGACCTTGCTGCCAGCGCCAACATCAACCAACATCCTCTTGGTGCTTATGCCGGCTTAGCCTTGGAAGCACAGCATTGGCCTGATGCGGTTCATCACTCTCATTTCCCGCCGATTTTACTGGCACAAGGGGAGACTTATGAGCAAACCACTCAGTACCTGTTTCGTTAAATGTTGCCATTATAAAAAAGGGCCAAAACTTGGCCCCTTCTCTTTACGCCTTCTTGTATTCAAACCGAATCCTATTACAGGCTTAAAATAAAAGTCCCTTCTGGTGTTACAGGCAAATATTTCTGATAAAAATCAAAATAAGCTTGCTCTGGCTCCAAGTCTGCGAACACATCTGGATACATCACCTTAGCATAAAAAGCAATCATGGCACTGTCCATAATGGTACGACAAGCACCGTGATAAGCACCAAACATCATATTGTTCTTCACAGCGGAAAGACTTGACCAACCGGTACGCTGTTTAAAGCCTTGTAAACGTTTTAAAGCGTCTTCTTTATTTACGCCTTGTCCCATAATCATAGCGTCCGGAGAGTTGGCTGATTCATAACCAGTCATCACAATCACGTCTGGGTTAGCTGCAATCACCTGCTCTGGGTTAAGCTTACCCCACCACTCGACAAAAGGTGCTGATATATTGTCACCACCCGCCATAGTAGAAATGGCCCCCCACATGTTTTTACCAAAGGTGTAGCTCAATTCACTTGGCCCCATTGAACCGAATTCTGTATACACTTTGGGTTTCGGTAGATTGGCATCAGCTAAGCGTTTACTGATGCCTTCGACACGATCCTGATATTCTTTGGCAATCTTTGCTGCACGCGCTTGCTGGCCTGTTACCACGCCAATAAGTTCGGTACTTTTCAAATGGCGCTCTAGGGTTTGTGCGTTGTAATCGACAACCAAAACCGGAATACCCGCTTGTTCAATCCGCTCAATATCGCTACCTAAACCTTTGAATTGCCAATCCGCTAGCAATAATACATCAGGACGCAATGCAATCACCTTCTCTACTGAGAAGGTTTTGGTATCAACACGGCCTATGCCGGGAATATCCGCTAAAGAAGGACGGTGTTTTACGTACATGTCCCAATTGGCAGGGCGAGCCTGCCATATGTATTTGGACATACCAACAACATTGTCATAAGCGGCTTCCGTACCAATTGCCATGTAATCCTCTGGGTAAAAACCCACAATCACTCGCTGGGCAGGACTGTTAAAGGTCACTTCACGACCCAACACATCATCCAGGGTAACTTGTTTAGCCCAACTTAAACTTGCCATGACGGCGAACAAAAGCGTTATGAACAACTTTTTCATACTCGTACCTTATTACTTCATCAATATTATTTGAGTATGATAATCGTTATTACTTAAATTAAAAATAGCTTTCTCTTAAAGGCATTAAAAAATACCAAGAATGCAACAAAAAAAGCCGCTTAATCACTTAAGCGGCTGATCATTTAATACCAAGTTTGACTATAGCAAAGCCCTATTCGGTGCGGAATTTCACCACCATCGAATGCAACTCTTTACCCAGTTTGTCTTGCTTATCACATAATTCTGCAACGTCATCAGAAAGAGTAGCCACTTGCTTAACAGAGTGACCAATATCATTAATGTTTTTATTTATATCTTCTGTTACCGCTCTTTGCTCTTCTGCTGATGCCGCCGTTTGCATTGTCATATCACGCATCTGCTTGACTACTTGTTCTATTTCTTCAAACGAGTGTAACGCTTGATCTGATAAATTCATGGCGTTTTGTGACTCTTGCAAACTGCTCATCATGGAATCAGAGGCTTTTTTAGTACGGCTTGCTAATGAGTTCAATATACTGGCGATTTGTTCCGTGGATTCTTGCGTCCGCCCCGCCAAGGTTCTCACTTCATCTGCCACCACCGCAAAACCGCGCCCTTGTTCACCAGCGCGGGCGGCCTCAATGGCCGCATTAAGAGCCAATAAATTGGTTTGCTCAGCAATGTCCTGAATGGTCGCTAGGATTTGATTAATGTTAGTGGTTTCCTTTTCCAACTCAATAATCATATCGCTAGAGGATTTAATACGCTCTCCCAAACGGTTCACACCATCGGCACTGCCTTTGAGTAAGTCTTTGCCTGCTAACGTGGTCTCTAAGCCTTTTTCAGAAAATTGCGCGGAATGGCTACAACTTTCTGCCGCTTCACTGGAAGCAATAACCATCTGCTGACCCGCCTCAACAATTAACTCAATAGATTGCAGTTGATCCGCCGTAGACTGAGCCACCTGCTGGGCCTTGCTTGCCGTGTCAGCTGCGACCTTATCAATTTGTGAGCTGGACTTTTTAATACCAAGCATTAAACGACGTGTGGAATCGATAAACTGATTAAACCAACCGGACAACTCCCCCGTCTCATCTTTATTTTCTATCTCTATCTTAGAGGTTAAATCCCCTTCCCCTTCCGCCAGTATTTTTAAATGACTGGACACGGACTCAATGGGCGTCACCAAGCCTTTAGAAATAACAAAGGCAACCGCAAAACAAACGAACAATAAAATCACACACACCACCACAGTGGTCTGAATTAGCTCATAGGTACTGGCATAGATTTCGGTAGTCGGCATCAGGCCAACGAACTTCCATTGCAAATTGGGCGACGTGACCACATTGGCGTAATAGTCTTTACCATCTAGGTTAAAATGCAGCATTCCAGCGGAGGTTTGGGCAATTTTCTGGTAAGCATCACCTTGTAATTCACCGATTTTCTTGAAGTTGTTGTCAGGATGGATTGCATCAACCAGCACGGTGCCCGTATTTTCGATCACCATGATACTGCCCGACTCGCCTAACTGAGTCTGGTTTGCCATCTCAGTCAGCGTTTTGATGGAGAAATCAACGGCCACTACTCCACCGATCTCACTGCCTTTTCGATAAGCTCTTACCGCTGAAACATAAACCGCATCATCAGGTTCCCAATAATAAGCTTCTCGCAATACTGTTTGGCCTGTGTTGTTTATTGCTGTTGGATACCAAGGTTCTTTTTTCGGATGCCATTCTGCATACTCATAGGTTCCCGGCCATTCAGCATAACCATCACCTTCATCACCCATGTAAACATAGACAAAGTTAGGGTTATTCGTGCCCACCGCTTCAAATAAATTATATAAGGCAGCCTCTCGACCACCATTATTACTCGCCACCTCTTTAGGGGCTTTGCCCTGCTGCTCGAAATAGGTAGTTAGCGGTTTGGCTTGCGGGTCTGTTACTACATCACTGGCGGCCAAAAAGCCCACTGTGTATTTAATATCTTTGATAAATTGGTCAAAGGTCTTTTCCACCGCCCCTAAGGTTTGTTCACTGTTTTTAGCAAAGTTTTGAAGGGCTTGATTTGAGGCGAGAAATCCAGTGATAGAACTCACGATAAGGATAGGCAATAGGGTCGCAAGAGAAAACGTAATTAATAACTTCGTCTTAATTTTCATAGACATCTTCCAAATAAATCTATCGGTGATTAATCATACAGTGCATTAGAATTTCTTATTGTATTTAATCTGTTTCTGCATGAACAAGCTTATAAAACTTTAAATCATGCAATTAAGCGAATGCCTTAATCATTTTTTTGCCATAAAAAATATTATGACTATAAAATTTACTTATCATAAATTTAAATAGATCCTTGTTGATCAGTTTATTTCATAAGCTTTCTATGAAATGAATTCTAAACACGATAATTCGATATCGATGCTTTCAGTTGCTCTGCTAAAGAGCGAATATTCACGCCAATTTTAGCCATATTTTGTGCCTCGATCGCGTTATCTTCCGCAGAGCGACTAATATCTTGAACACTCTTATTAACCTGCGTTGCTGTCGCACTTTGCTGTTCCGTCGCACTGGCAATCTGCTCATTCATACTGGCAATTTTTTCAAGGTCTGCACTTACCTCTTCAATACTCGCCTCCGATTCTTCCGATACGACCACCATATTGCTGGTCATATCCTGACTGTCCTTCATCGTACCAACCGTTGTTTCAATCAGTTTTTGCATCTGTTCAATGGTTTGCTGTATTTCTTCTGTCGACTGTTTAGTCCTACCAGCCAAAGATCTCACCTCATCTGCCACTACCGCAAAACCACGGCCTTGTTCTCCAGCCCTAGCGGCTTCAATAGCCGCATTTAACGCTAACAAATTGGTTTGCTCGGCAATGTCTTGAATGGTTTCTATCACACTGTCAATGCGTTTCCCGTGCTCATTTAATTCCTGAGTTGCCTTACTGGCTAAATCAATTTGTTCAGCTTGCGCATGCACAGACGAAATTGTCTCACGTATTTTGAGTTTGGCTTTGCCCATGGATTGCTTAACATCAGCAGCGGTTTTCATGGTTTGTTGTGACAAGACTGCGACTTCCCCTACAGCCACTTCCATTTGTTCCATAGATTGGGCTGTTTGAGTTGAGACGTCCTTTTGCGAAACGGCTGAATCCGTAGACTTTTGACTAAACTGCGCATTCTTTTCAGCGGTTTCTTGCAATTGCCCCGAAGTGGTTAACAATAAAGAAAAAGTCTCCCGTAAAGTTTTCATCAAACTCTGGAGGTATTGACCTAATTCGGCGAATTCATCTTTGCCCGAGGTATCAAATTTTACTAATAAATCCCCATCACTCACTTTCATAATGGCGTCTTTAAAACGACTCAAGGAACCTCTTAGGCTTCGAGTGAGCCAGACAGCGACAAATATCGCCGATATCACTCCTATCGCTCCAATACAAGCTTGTAAAATCAAGCTAAAACGAACATCTGCCGATGTCGCTTGTTTACTCTCATCCATTTGCTGACGATAAAAATTCAATAACGCTTCAAGGCTTGTCAACAAAGCATCCATACGTTCAGAAACATCATTAACCGTCTGATCTATTGTTTGACTCTCTTGTTCCTGTATGCGGTATAAAGCCAACAATCCATCAGGTGATTCCAATTGATCCAATAAAGGCGTCAGCATCAATTGAAACAGACGCCCTATATCCCTATCTATTCTTAACAAACTTTCATAGCTACGATTTAAAATAATGTCCTGACCCGCTACGATACTGTCTAATTGCTCAAAATCCCCCGTCACTAAGTAATCCGCAAAACCATTGATAATTAAAGAAGCACTTCGATTAAATGTGGTAATTTCAAGCTGCCAATCAGCATTGTCACTATAGTATCCGCTACCGTACTTTCTTAGATAATAATCCAACAAAGTAGACAATTTACTGGCCTCATTTTGCTTCAGCTTAACAGCGCTGACATTCATACTGTATTGTCGATGAGTGGCTATAGCCCCATTAATAAGACCTTCAACCTGGCCTATTTCCTGTTGTATTTTAGTCAATTCAGCCGCCAATGACTCTCTGTCAGTCTGATTAATGAGGATGTCTATTTCTTCATTCAAAATGACATAAATTTGTTGTAATGCAGTCAATCGACTGTCAATTTCACTAATATCCTCACTGGCAAGCGCTAGATTTAATTGACGATCAGCCAGCAGAACATTGGTCTTAATATTGTTAGCTTCAAGGGTTAAGGGAACTGTTTTATCCGTCAGGTAAACTAACCTGTCATTCACTCTTCCCATGGACAGCAAGCTGGTTGTCACTAACACCACCAGAGCAAGAGTAAGAAAAGCAAAACCAATATAGACTTTTTGAATAATGGATAAAGACATAAACGTTACCCTGACACTATTTTGTAAATTGACTGAGATTGTCAGGTGTTACTAATTTAAAAGGCACCCAAATTTCTCGCTCAACTGACTTATTATTAATCATATCAATGGCGGCTTGGGCGGCCTCTCTCGCCTGTCCGGGGGCATCTTGAAGCACAGTAACATCCAGCTTACCTTCTCCCATGAATTTCAATGCATCGGCAGTGGCATCCACTCCGCCTATGAAGTATGGCCTAGGATCTTGTCCAGCCTCTTCAATTGCGGTGATCGCACCAATTGCCATCTCATCATTATTCGCCACAATGACATTAAATTGACCTTGGTATTCATCAAGCCATCGCGTCATAATTTTCAGCGCTTCATTGCGTTCCCAATTACCGCGCTCACGTACCAACACATTCAGATCTGGATATTGTTTCAACACAGTATCTACGTCCAAGGTTCTCATGGTGGCAGCATGATGCCCTTCTATTCCCATCAACAATAAAACATTGCCTTTGTAGTTGGCTAAACGCGCAAGCTCCTCCATCTGCATGGTGCCAGATTCAAGCTCATTTGATCCGACATAAGTGACGCCATTTGGCAGTGCAGCCACATCAGGCTCTACGTTTAATAAAACAAGGGGAATGTTATTACTGGTGACAAGGTCAATAATTTGCTGAGCGTAAGCTTCTGAGTTATCCACCAAAACAACGATCAAAGCATCCACCTTGGACTCTACAAAATACTCCACTTGATCCAGTTGCTTTTGCTTGGAAGACTCTGCCTGATCAATAAAGGCTACGTGACCTATCTCATCAAGACTGGCTTCAATATTGAATCGCAGGGTATCAATAAAATTATCATTGAATCTAGGAAGACTAACAGCAACTAAGCTAGCGTTAAGGGGCATCGATAACACAAGAGCCATGACCAAGAAGAAAGATTTGACGATCATTTTCAATTACCAAAGTGTTCGAAAAACAATCTAAGCGTAGACGACCTTTTTTAATAATGCATAAGATGAAAATGTGTACAAATGTATCAGTTAAGAGTCATTTTGCTCGTCTAAACTATAATTTAAAGAAGCAGTTACCTTAGGAATGCGCAGTTTCGAGAGAGAGAGTCAAAGTATGTTTGCAAAAGGGGATATCACTCGGCATGAAGGAAAATTGCCACCGTTCAAGGTGGCAATTTTCGAAGACATGAGCAAATACTGAACGAATACATTTGAAGCCTAATCCACTATACCGCCTGCATACACATCGGCCATAGTTTTGCGGATAAAAACCGCCATTGAACGACGGCTTCTTCAATTGAAATGGTGTTTATTCGCTCAAATTCAGCTCGCAAAGCTTGCTATTAAGGCATGTTATTGACAATACGAGTGCTTGCATCTCGTAAAATGGGAATCACACTTTTTTCTAAATAGGCATGGTCCATACTGCCCTGTGGCCAAGCCAATGACAAACACCCGATAAGAGTGTCATCCGGTCGCTTGATCGGTACTGACACAGACTCTATGCTCAAGCCATTAATGTTTTGGTTGTCGTAATGGGAAATTTGTCGAACGCCATAACCTAAGATTTTAGTTTGCTCAATTATCTGGTTTAACCAAATACTATCATGAGCCAACTTACCTTCTTTCGTTTTCAGTTTCTTCAAGTTATAAATGACATCAGATCTCTCCTCACTATCACAAAAAGCTAGGAAGCAACGACCCACACCAGAGTAAAGGAATTCCAGTTCAGTCACGGAAGGCCAACAATTAAAAAAGGGCGAACGATGGCAAGTCGTTTCAATATATTTCATCCTGTTAACTTTTCGAACGGCAATACCAGATGGCCAATTTAGTGTCTGATAAAGATATTCCAACACAGATACACTTGCTTCTGCTAAGCGTTCTTCTTGAGATTTAGGCTGAGTATCTTCAATAACGGAAGAGGATAAACTGTATTTGTTCTCACTGTGAGACTTTACGACCCAGCCACTCAGGATAAGTGTTTTCAATATTCTCAGCAGTGTTGCCTTGTTTATCCCAGTACAACGTTGCAATTCAGAAAGAGAAAGCGGAGATGTCTTTTGTAGCTTTTCCAGCACTTGCATCGCCCGCGTAACAGAATCGATTGATTTCACCATAACGCAAACCACTTAAGCATTAAAATATATCATTACTCAGGCATAGAAAACCGATAAAAGTTGAACACTGTCATAGCATTCATCCTGCTAACAATATGTCATTTATTATTTTTATAAGATTTGATTATAATGCTTTAGCACAACACAAGATCATTCAAAAAATAGGAATGTCCAGTGTTTTTTGAGATAAAAAAACCGTCCAAGTAAAAAGGGGAGTATTACTTGAACGGCTTCTTTTTATTACACTAAGCTATTAATAGTGGATTTATTATTAATAGCTTATATTAACACCTAATGCGACATTATCAGCTGTAATATCGTAATTAGCGGCTTCAGCCCAAAACGCAATGTTTTTACCAGCCTGCTTCTTAATCTGATAAACCGTACCCTTATTATCATTGGCATCAACATCTGAGTCTTTATTATAGTAGCCAGCTGCAATCGAGTAGCCATGACTTAAATGGTAACGTGCCGTCACACCGAACGTGTCGTAATCTCCTGCTGTACCAAAGGTATCTTTATTCATTTCATAGGTAGCACCGAGATCAAGCTTATCAAATTTATAACCTGCGGTTAGCGCTGTACGCGTATAGTCTTTAGAGGCATTAGCCAGACCTTTACTGACAATAACCTGACCCGCACCCAGGTTCACATTACCCTCGTTGTAAATCACACGATAAGCCTCTACATCAACATCATCGCCGTTATCTTCATTGATAGAAAGCGTTGCAAGAACCAGCTTAACTCCCATGAATTTAGGAGACGCCCAAGCAATCACATCATCTCCCTCAGAAGGTTGAGCAAATAGCGTATTACCCGATGTCGAAGTGGTACCAGAATGCGCCTCATTGTATTCAAATATATCTACATTGGAATAGAGGTCGCGTTGTTGTCCACTGGTAATTCGTGGTGCTAAAACAAAAGCACCGTAAGCTGTTGGAAAGATAGCATGCGCTTCTTTGATGTGAATGTCTGCCTCACCCTCGTTGCTGGTAGTATCTCGGCTGTTAATGGCATCCGATAGATCCGCTCTAAGGTTATAAAGTATGGTAAATTCTTTAGCTTTAACTACCCCATTCATACCAACTTCGGCTTCAAAAGCCTCTGGATCAAAGTCTTTATCTTCGACATTTAACACCCCAAGGCTGGTTAGAAAGGAAAAGTTCGGTTTATTTACAACCAAATCGGAATCGTCTGCTGCGAAAGCAGCTTGAGTCATTAGGAATGGAACTGACAATGTCATTGCCAATAATTTGCGTGTGTTATTAATCATAATAATGCCCTTTTTTTAATAATTGTTTTATAGAACATCTGTAGACTATCAATATTGTTTAAAGAGAAAGCAATGTGTTTCACTGAGTGAAACACATTCTTGCTTTCAACAATATTGAACCAAGTGCAAAGAATGGAAGACGTATTCAATAACGCCATCACTTGACAGGAAAAGTATGAGAAAAACGGCTTGAGTCAAAGCCAGCAATCATGAGTAAAGAATAGGAAATGTGATTCCATCACCTATTCTTTGGTAAGGAACGCAGAAGGTACCAACAAGCCTTCTGGCTCTCACCTTCTATAAAAAATTAAATGAGTGACGTTATTACCTTAGACACATCGGGCAATATTGTGGTGTTGTCTTTTTGCATCTCTTCACAGAGGTCTCTTATAAAAGGGACTTGTTCTGGATAGGCTTTCAACCAAGCCAAAAGCGAAGACTGAACCTCCTCCAAACTTTGTTCTTGGCATACAGGAGCTCCTAGGGCAATCAGTTTTTCTTTGAAATCCACTTCATCAATCAAATTGACAATCATCATATAATGTCACCTCAATCACGGTTTAATACTAACGAATCACTTTTTCTTCCAACAAGAAGTCAAAAATGGCTTGCGCTTTTTCATCCACCGTTTCGTTTTTCAACACCTTACCCCCGCCTCCAGTGGGTTTAGCCGTTGCCGCTTTAAAACGATCTGCCGCCGTTTTGGCTTTTACCACCTTCATACGCTTCGGTCTTGGTTTAGCGGGTACAAACTGCCATTGGGCAGCGACCTCATCTGCAATTGACATGGTACTTATTGATTCAATTTCAGCCCGCTGGCCTGGTCCAAAAGCCGTTTGACGAGGCGCTTTCGCCGCCTTATCAAGGGTCGCTACGAAAGGTAACGCCACCGTTACTAAACGTCTTTGACCTCTCGGTAACGCCAGCAAAACTTGTGCCACTCCATCATCAATGGACTGAATTTCAGCTACCCTAGGCAAAAGTGGCCACCCTAGTTTTTCCGCTAATAGATACGGCAACATACCTGAAGATTGGCCCGTTTCTGATCTGACACCCATTAGCAAGAGTGAGGCTTCTTGCGCCTTAATATAGTCCATTAAGGGCGATAAAACATCCTCATTGGCTTGCTGTGCTAGAACCGACAATTTAGATAAACCCATGCCTGCGTATTGACGCAATACCGGAGAATCTGCGCTACCAGCATGCACCACAGACAAACTCATTAATTGACGCTCTTGCAGAAGAAGACCCATTTCAACCGCACGACCATCTTCCTCAGCACGACGCTCACGGCCTGATTGAGGATGACGACCAATTGAAACCAGAGCCAATACTTTAGGCAACATGGCTCACCTCCGAAGTCGCTTCATTCTGTTGCAATGTTTTGCCCGTGTGCTGCTCTGCCAAACGGCACAACTGGGCTAGCACTTCTTCACTGTCCGCAATCACAGCTAAATCCGCCCGTTTCACCATATCGCAGCCCGCATCTGTATTGATGGCAACTATCTTGTCACACTGACCAATGCCCTGCATGTGCTGTATCGCACCCGAGATACCCACCGCCACATAGACTCGCGCCGTCACCCAAGTGCCCGACGCACCGACTTGGCGCATTCTCGGCATATAACCATCGTCCACCGCCACTCGACTGGCGCCTTCCGTTGCCCCAAGCAAAGCGGCACAAGCGTGAAATTGTTGCCAATTATGAATACCATTGCCCGCCGATAAGATAAATTCCGCTTCCGCTAACGGCACAGCGTTAGGGTCTACTGGAATCAAGCCTTGATCTTCCAATCGAACCTCAACGGTATCTTGTTCTAGCTCAAGTGCTAAAGGCAAGACTTCATGGCGGGTTTCATCAATCGCTTGGCCACACTCTTCTAACAACATCAGAATACGTGGCGTATCACGTTGAATATCCTGACTAGCAGACGCGGCACGACACGTCGTCGTATCGATGGACACCTGCCAAGCTTGTGTCGCAGGACGCTCACCCAGTTTCACAGCCAAACGCGATGCTAAATCGGCACCACCATGCACACTGTCAGGGAACAACCAATGCTTCGGCTGATACCTGGTTTCCAATTGTAATAAAGCTTGAAGACGTTGTTCTGGAGCAAAGCCTTCGTATTCAGCGGCAGATAAATGCACCAAACGATCCACACCCGCTTCATCAAACTGAGTTTCTTTGGATTCACCAAAACATACCGCTACAACCGCTAAATTCTCCTCGGCATTGACAGCTTTTCGTTGCTTCGCTAGTTCATGAGCCAAGCCCAAAATGTCTTTATCTTGCGCCGTCAGACGCCCACCTGCCATATCCGGAACCACCATAATATAAGCATTGGGTTCCACCACTTGATGCAATGGCAATATCACCTCTTGTGCCGCAACACTGCGACGTTTCGCGCCAGCAGTGGCTTGACCATTACCCGCTAAACGATCAATTCGCTTAATGCCATTGGGCCCAATAAAACCCACTTGGTGGGGGTTTTTCCGTATTAAGCCTGATGGTCCACGCACCACTGCCGATACTTGCGTCATGGCTTGATGCAAAGGGTGAAGGCGATTGCGTGCTATCCATTCGGCCCTGGGATCACGACGTAGGATATCTTCATGTTCTGTCATGCTGCTCCCTCAATCAAATGTTCGGCCATGATTTCAGCAATGTCCCGAACTTGTGGACGGGGCTCGACCACCCCTTCCAGCATAGCGGTACATTGTTGACAACCCACCGCAACCAATTCCGCTCCCGTTGCCACCACATCTTCCATGCGCATATCAGCAATACGTCTTTCACCAGGAATGTCGGTAATCGGCGCACCGCCACCGCCACCGCAACAGCGCGAGCGATATCCAGAGCGTTCCATTTCCGCTATTTCAATGCCCAAGCTGGACAATAACGCTCTCGGTGATTCATATTCGCCATTGTATCGACCGAGATAACAAGGGTCGTGATAGGTTACCTTGCCACCTTTAAAAGCATCGACTTGTAACACGCCTTGCTCAATCAGGCGATTTAGGAAAGTCGTATGGTGCAACACCTCAACACCTTGCAAAGCACCAGCTTGATCAAAGTCTGCGTATTCATTTTTCAAGCAATGAAAGGCATGCGGATCCGTGGTAACCAAGGTGCTAAATTCATACTGAGCTAAGGTCGCCAAGTTGCGTTTTGCCAAACTTTGAAAAGTCGCATCGTCTCCTAAACGACGCGCCACATCACCACTGTCTCTTTCTTCGTCACCTAAAATCGCTACCTCCACATTAGCGGCTTTAAGTAATTTCACAAAGGCTCTAAGGATGCGTTGGCTGCGCATATCAAAGGCACCATCCGAGACCCAAAACAGCACCTCGGCTTTTTTAACCTCTTTCATCAACGACAAATTTTGATCCGCCGCCCAATGGGTACGACTGCCCGGCGCATAACCATTTGGATTGTCCGTCGCTATGATGTTTTCTAATACTTCAGCACCCTTGTTTGGTGTGTCGCCTTTTTCAAGGGTCAAAAAACGTCGCATGTCGACGATAGCATCCACATGCTCAATCATCATGGGGCATTCTTCCACACAAGCACGACAAGTGGTGCACGACCAAAGGGTGTCGGCACTGACCAAACCTTCGGTGATGATCTCTTGTGGCGAGCCGCTCGCCTTGCCCACCGCCACATTAGGGTAAGGACTGCCCGCATATTTTTCATCCGTGCCACCCGCTAAACCCACCACCATATCTTGGATAAGCTTTTTCGGATTGAGTGGCTGTCCTGCCGCAAAGGCGGGACACATGGCTTCACAACGACCACATTGTACACAAGCATCAAAACCTAATAACTGATTCCACTTAAAGTCTTCTGGTTTCGCCACACCATGAGATTCGCCACCTAAATTGGCAGGTTTCAATCCCGTAGAACGACCACCTCCAAAACGCTCAGGACGACGGTGAAAGGCCAAATGCAAAGCCCCCGCAAAAGCGTGCTTCATCGGGCCACCCCATGTCATGCCAAACAGCATTTCACCTAGACTGAGTATCACTAATAAGGCCAATACCCCACTCACTAGGGTTAAACCTATGTTACCTAGACTAAAACTCTCCGGCAGAATGCCTGCCGCAGGTAAAGTCAGTACAAAAAAGGTAATGGCAAAGGTGAGTAAACTTTTCGGCAGGCGCATCCACGGCCCTTTTGAAAGGCGCGAAGGCGGGTTAAGGCGGCGCTTAAAGACAAACAAAGCACCGCAAAACATCATGCCAAGGGCAGCCAATAACATCCAAGCCAAAATACGACTTTGAATGTCGAACAAATGCACCAAGATCACCAACACCATGGCTAAGACAAAACCACCCCCTGTCGCCACATGAGTGCGAGACATGTATTTATCGCGCTCTACCACATGGTGGAGATCGTGAAGATAACGCTTTGGCATGGCCAGTAACCCGGCCAAGATAGCCACTTTTTCCGCTTGTCCTGCGCGCCAAAGACTCGCACGTCGTACCGCGCCAATGACAGCCAATACCAACAAGGTGGCGATCAAAGAAGGAATTAACCAATCAAAAATCATGTTTTACCCTCAATATTGAGCGTATTGAAAACAACAAAACCTATTCACCATGAGATGAGCAAGGTAAAGACAAGGCAAAAATGAACGAGAAAGCAGAGTTTATAATGATAAATGAGCATTTCGAGTTCACTTTTAACGCCGTATTTACAAGCTCCAGCCTTTGCTTTTATAAATCTTTGCAAAGACGCAAAGCATCATACATAGCCGCATGGATGTTACGCTGTGATACACAATCCCCTAGACGCCACAACAGCATGCCGTCCAGTTTATCGGCCAACAACTCAGGCTGAGGCTTGATATCAAATAAAGCCTCATTATCAATCTGACCTTTGTTGACTGAGTTGGCTTTGAGCGCGTAATAAAGTTCTTCGTTTGGTCGTGTGCCGTTCTCCACGACCACCTGATCCACAACGCGCTCTTCTTTTTGACCTGTGTATTCGTTTTCCAATACCGCGACCAGTTTGTCGTCTTCTCGATAGACTTTTTCAAGCAGCATATCGGACGTCATAATGACTTCTTTTTCATACAAAGATCGGTAGTAAGTCGGGAAGGTGGTCCCGCCTATGCCAACCCCCGGTTTAATGTCGTCTGTCACCAGCTCAACAAGAGCGCCTTTTGAGGCCAAATAATCTGCCGCGGACATACCGGAGAATTCACAAATGGTGTCGTAGATGAGCACATTTTTACCCGGCTCGACGGAAGCATTCAGGATATCCCAAGTCGATACCACCAAGCCTTCTGCTGCGCCCCATTCAGGATTTTGCTCAAGGAAAGGACGGCCACCGGTACACAACACACACACATCTGGATGCAAAGATTGAATTAAGTCAGCATCGGCTGCCGTGTCCAAACGCACCTCAACGCCAAGACGCTCAATTTCCATGATCAACCAGCGAGAAATACCAGCAATTTGATCACGCTGCGGTGCTTTTGCTGCCAAACTGATTTGCCCACCCAGTTCAGAGGCTTTTTCGATTAAGGTCACTTTATGGCCCCGTTCCGCCGCCACACGCGCCGCTTCCAAACCGCCAGGGCCACCACCGACTACCACCACATTACGAATCGGGCCAGTGGTTTTTTCAATAATATGTGGTAAGCCCATGTACTCACGAGAAGTCGCGGTGTTTTGCACACACAAGACATCCAAACCTTGATATTGACGGTCGATACAATAGTTCGCCCCCACACACTGGCGAATCTGGTCGACCTGATCCATCTTAATCTTGGCAATAAAATGTGGATCGGCAATGTGCGCTCGAGTCATGCCGACAAAATCCACATAACCCGCTTCGAGAATGCGCTTCGCTTGGTTGGGATCCTTGATGTTTTGGGCATGAATCACCGGCACCTTAACCACTTCTTTAATGCCCGCCGCCAAATGGAGGAAAGGCTCAGGCGGATAGCTCATGTTTGGGATCACATTGGCTAAGGTATTGTGCGTATCACAACCTGACCCCACGACGCCAAAGTAATCCACCATGCCAGTGGCATCATAGTATTGCGCGATTTGTTTCATATCCTCATGGTTCAAGCCATCTGGGTGGAATTCGTCCCCCGTGATGCGCATGCCCACTACAAAATCTGGCCCCACTTCTTCGCGCACTGCTTTGAGTACTTCCATACCAAACTTCATGCGACCTTCGAAAGTGCCGCCCCATTCATCGGTACGCTTGTTTACTCGTGGCGACCAGAACTGATCTATCATGTGTTGGTGTACGGCCGACAGTTCAACACCGTCCAAGCCCCCTTCTTTGGCACGACGTGCCGCTTGGGCAAAGTCACCAATAACGCGCCAAATTTCCTCTTCTTCGATGGTTTTGCAGGTAGCACGATGCACGGGTTCACGAATACCAGATGGCGACATCAGGTTTGGCCAGTTTTCCCCATCCCAACGGGAACGGCGTCCCATGTGCGTAATTTGAATCATGATTTTGCCGCCATGCTTATGAACCGCATCGGCAAGATTTTGGAAATGGGGAATGATGCGGTCTGTCGACAAGTTCACCGAACTCCACCAGCTTTGTGGACTGTCAATCGACACCACACTGGAACCACCACAAATACACAAGCCACAACCGCCCTTGGCTTTTTCTTCGTAATATTTCACGTAACGGTCTGTGGTCATACCGCCATCGGTGGCATATACCTCCGCATGCGCCGTACTCACAATGCGATTTCGAATGGTTAACTTATTAATATTGAGAGGCTCAAACAGCGCATCATACTGGGACATATAAAGAACTCCCGCTTACTGGAAAATACGTGAAATGGATTGATCAAAGCCATGCCGGCCCGCATGGCTTAACTGACTTTGTTAAAAACTGACAGACCTTCCTGACTGACGCTAAATAGGTTTCACTTCAAAATACCCCACATCACACCCTTCTTCCGCGCCACTTTGAGTCTGTGTGGCCTGGGTACGAAGGGACGATTTTTGACTGTCTAAAATCTGGTCTAACGCGCCTGCAAACCAACCTGTGAACATGTAATCCACTTTGCGATTGACCTTTTTACCGTGAATCTTTTCGTAGTGATAAACAAAAGCGGAATTTTCCAAACGGACTTTTGCTGTGCCTTTTTCAATGTCCAATTCCTCGGTAATGAAAAAGCCCCAACCACGCTGGGATAAACGCTTCAAATAGTGATGCCAGATGTCAGCACCATAAATGCCATGACACTCAGACTCTTGCTCACACCAAAAATAAGCCGACTTATAACCCGCTTTATAGAGAATGTCGGCGTAACGCTCTGCTCCAATCTCGTCTTCAATGCCCATGTGGTTGTTGACAAAAAAGTGACGTGGCACATACAACATAGGCAAAGCATCGGTGGTCCATACACCGGTTTCATCGTCCACTTGAATTGGCATTTCTGGTGAATGTGTAGACATGTTCAATTCCTTAAATTCTTAAACAAGTTTTAAAGCCAGTATTGCTCTGAAACGTTATGAGCGAAGGCTTCCCGAGGCAAAAACAAACGAAAGAGCGGAGTTTATAAGTTATAAATGAGCATCTTGAGTTTGTTTTTAACGATGGTTAGTCGAGCGCAATAGTTTCATTCGTCCCACACTTCGGCTAAAAGATTTACCCAGTTTTCACCCATGATTTTGCACACTTGGCGCTCACTGAAACCGTGACGCAATAAGGCTTCCGTCAAGTTCGGGAACTCACCTACAGTACGAATGCCTTTCGGGTTAATGATTTCACCAAATCGAGTTAGGCGACGTGCATAGCCTTTGTCATGAGTGAGGTATTCGAAGAAGTCATGACCATGACCTTGGGTAAAATCGGTGCCAATACCAATGGCATCTTCACCCACTATGTTGTAGATGTATTGAATGGCTTCCACATAGTCATCAATGGTGGCGTTGACACCGGCTTTGAGGAAAGGCGTAAACATGGTCACTCCCACAAAACCGCCATTATCGGCAATGAATTTCAACTCTTCGTCACTGCGATTACGTGGGTGCTCTTTCAAACCAGAAGGCAGGCAATGTGAATAAGCGACGGGCTTTTTGGATTCAATAATGACTTCTTTCGCGGTATTCGGGCCAACGTGAGACAAGTCACACAACATGCCCACACGGTTCATTTCAGCAACGATTTCGCGACCAAAACCCGACAAACCGCCATCGCGCTCATAACAACCTGTACCCACCAAGTTTTGCGTGTTGTAGCACATTTGAACTATGCCAACACCCAGGTCTTTGAATATCTGCACATAACCAATTTGGTCTTCGAACGCATGGGCATTTTGAAAGCCCATCATGACACCGGTTTTGCCTTCTGCTTTTGCTCGGTGAATGTCTTTGGTGGTATATACCTTGGTTAACAAATCACTGTTGGTCTCAATCAGTTGATTCATTTCCACCACGTTGCGTACCGTGCCTTCAAAGTTTTCCCAAAACGACACAGTACAGTTCGCGGCAGTCAACTTACCTTTTGCCATGTCTTCAAACAATTCGCGATTCCATTTCGCGCAAATCAAACCATCAATCACAATGGCTTTATCGTGTAGCTCTGCTGGGGTCATGGTGGATTCCTTTAGGGTCTTAGCAATGAACCCAGTGTAATTTTTCACTCCTTGGGGAAGCTGGCTGGAAACGACTTGAGTAACACCAAAAGCGACTTAGGGATCTAACCTATGTTGCAAAGAGATATGAGCGGGAAGGAATAGAAGAAAAGCCAGCTTAACAGCCCTACAAACTGTATACTGATCGAGGCTTCAAGGATTTTGAACTTTAGAAGGATATGAATACCACCTCATGCATATAGTATGCTTCATCAGTCTTCTTGCCTTGATTTTTAACTGCCTAGTCGTACAATAATAAAACATAAGTAATTAATTTGGCTAATAAATTATGAATGGATTCACCCTACAACATACTGCCAAGCAATATCTCAAGTCGTATCGCAAAAAAGTAAAAGAACGCCTTAACAGGTTCAATGAGCACTATCCACCATTGGATCTAGAAGAATTTGAAAAAAGTATCGAAAAAACCTATCAGCGCTATTTTAAAACTGAACGCTGGCTAGACAGTCATCATCCAAAACCAAAATACTATTTGCTGCTATTAAAACATTACCAAGACTTTGGCTTATATCACGCATTTTCCTTAGCGTTAGAAAGCAAAGACCAGGATTGTCGTGTGTTAAATAACACGCTTTTTCAAATATCACGTCACAATCTACTGCTACGAAGTATGCTGGGAAGCGGTATGGATCACACCAATTTGCTAGAAGACCTGATGTCTGTCTTGGCCTGTAACGATGAAGAAGCATTAGCCCATTTTCTTCCTGCCGAATTGGAAATCGCTCAGCATCGACATTATTTTGAAGTCGCCAGTCACCTTATTAAAGTGCTTTATTACCAACAAACCCAATATAGAGAAGACGCTTACACAAAAGCCGAAAAATTTCTGACCAAAAAAAGCAATGCAAAATGGGAAATTGCCATCCTTCAATATTTAATGGCCATTGGTGAAAAGAAGGCTAACGCTGCCAGCCAAGCCCTACAAGACATGTGTGATTCCTCTCGCTACACCTCTCCCTTTGATAAAGATTTTGCGGCCAACATTCATGGCTATTATCAATTGGCTCGACTCATAGACAATGACTTGTATGAGCAGATCACTCGCCCCACTCACAAGTGTTTCTGTGACGCTTTTGCACAATGGCAAGACGAGAATCACTTCCCCAAAGGAGAGCAACACTACCTATTTCCTTCCCATCTTCAATATATGAATCAGATTTTTCAAGCCCCTTTGCCCACCGTCACCTTAGAAGATGAACGAAAAAAAAAGCAGAGATATCAAGATGTCGATCAATTTGCAGCAGATCTCACTCTAAATATTGAGAATAAGATGAAACCATAAAAACACTTCCTTCTCTGTTTAAAAATTTGCGTGCTAAAGATTGGGAGAATTCAATCCATTGAGAAAGCACGTCTTTGAATCACGAAAAAGTCGACCTCAACTCTGAAACTAAAAAATTCATTCAACTTCTTCCTCAACTTTATAGCTCTGAATTAAAGTAAGAATAGCAGAATAATAAAATGAATTCACACTAGAACCTGAGCAATGCCGTGATCTTAAGTGCTTGCAATTAGAACCTATATAAGCTAAAAATTTAGAATTTTTTATGAAATCATGGCTAAACATAACCCTTCTTGAGGGGAAGATTAAAAATAAAATGACACTCCTTATATGAAATGCCATTTATTAGGGAGAAATAATTTAACAAAGACTATTAATATTTTTATTGATTTTCACTAAAAATTCAATACACATAAACCGCCCCTTCTCCACTGAAGGTTTCATTTGATGAAGAATCGTCCTGAGAGGAAGCTTTTTCATGTGGAGATAAAACAGCCAGTACTCCATTTCTATCTGTATCTATAGCGAACCCGAAAAGGTCAATATTATTTTGTACAAGCGATTTCAGATACCCATTATTACTAATGAAACTTTCACTTACATCATAAACATAAACAGCGCCAGACTTTTTCGCTAATCCGTTATACTTATTAGTGTAAGTCGAATAAAAACCGTCTAGACGATTGCTTTCAAATGGAGCACCAACTGCTAACCTTGTACCTTTAGCATTTAAACTAACACTCATACCAAAATTATCTAATCGATTAGCATTCGGTGCTCTTACTTCTTTTCCATCATCCCATTTACCATCAACATAATTATATAAGACAACTGCTCCTTCAGAAAAATGATCATTATCTAAAGCTCCTTTATTATTAAGATCATCACTCTTACCTTCATCGGTAATTTTATAAAAAGCATAATAATTAGCCATTGGTGCACCAACTGCCATTTTATTTCCATTATTTGATAGACTTACAGAATAACCAAAAGAAGTGGTTGGTTCGAATGGATAAGTATAATATGAAGAAAATATAGACCTACTTGAAAATCTCTTTTCTTCATACCAGCCTGAAGTATTTATTAAATCTTGGCTATTTTCCGACTTTCTAAAAACATAAACAGACTCCGCAAAAGGAGCACCAACAGCTATTGTTCTCCCATCTTGACTAACATCTAATGATGCACCAAAGTTACCGCCACGATAATTGTTAGATGATTTTAGATATGCCTCTTCGTACCAACTATTTTCTTTATGAGCATATACATAGACGGCACCACTTTGATCTGATTCATCGCTATAAGGTTGATTGATGCCACTAGCTCTTCCATCCTCTTCAAATGCACCAACAGCTAATATTGAGCCATCATGGCTCAAGCTTACTGCTCCTCCAAAATAATCACCTTTTCCTTTATTACTAGCAGTGATATATGATTGAGAGGATCAATGATCTTTTCTGGTGATCCAGAATAGATATATACTGCACCAGAGGAATCTTCTCGTCCAGCCGCACCAATTGCTAAAATACTTCCATCAAAGTTCAAGCTTAAAGATACACCAAATTCATCACTAAGATCTGTATCATCTCTTCTAATAATTGCTTTCTGATGCCACCTTCTTCCAGTTGCGGTATATATATATACCGCATTTGATATTGTTTCGCTTTCACTGCTTAAACCAGCTTTCATTGTTTTGAAAGTACCACCTACGGCTAACACCTTACCATCATCACTTATATCAATTGCATAAGAAAAACTATTATGCAAATCATAATCTGGCGCTAAATGTTCTACCAATTCATTGAAAACTTCATCATACACATACTTACCATACCCGCTCTTACAACCGGATTCGTTACATGCTCTAATACTAAACTTACCACTAGTACCAAAATCATATAATGAATATTTAAATTTATAGTTATAACTTTGCACCCCCTGTTTCACTGTCGCAACAGTTGCTATACCGTTATTTTGATCTACAATTTCATAATATTTTGCGTCTGGCACATCTATCCATGTGAAAAGTAGTGTTTTATCATCTGTGATTTTAATTTCAAAATCTGGTGACCTTTGTGGCCAATCATTACACCCCAAAAGAAATAAGGCCATCAAAAACATTGAAATGCATTTTAGACATGAAATTAAATATTTAGATTTCAAAACAATCATACTCCATTACTTTTTTCCATTAAAAAATCTCAACAATATTAAAGGCAATTTCAGCTAACAAACCCACAACTCATGATTAAGTGGATAGTATTATAAAATCGCAAATTAATTAGGAGAAATACGAACAAGTTAGATAATTTTAACCTGAATTGCTTAGCATACCAGCAATTCTTAAAAAGTGATATTTAGTCATAACTTTCTCACTATTTTAGTACTTTAAGCGCCCCAACTCATCGTTTAGACGAATTAACCCCACATAGACCGTATCATCCAATCTACTCGTAACATATTTCCAAGCTCGACTGCACGGCAAGTTTGTTGTTTATTGTTAGATAGACCTTTGTAGATGGTGTTCACTTGACCACTATTGGTATAGCTCTAAACTAGAGTTTTCCAGTTTTGCTCGGTAAGCTGCCGGAGGCAGGTTACCCAAACTTTCATGTGTTCGCTCTTCGTTGTAATCCAATCGCCAGAACCAAGCCATTTCTTTTACTTGGCTAAGGCTCTCAAACAGATAGGCATCAAGAGATTCTCTATGGAATGGTAATCCCCCCATATTTGGATTTCCAATTGTAATAGGTTGCATTGCTGATTCCATGCTGACGACATACTTCCTCTACCTTCATTCCGGAATCCACTTCTTTTAATACTGCGATGACCTGTGTCTCTGTGCAACGTGATTTTTTCATAATCGTCTCCTGTATTAATCATTACAGAAAACTCTAATTATGTCTGTCTCAGTTTAGAGGACGTGGACAATAGTCTTATATGGAAAAATATTATTGCTAACATTTTTGAACTGTTCGGTTTGTAGGTAAAAAACTAAGCTTAGAATCAATTTCTCTTCTGATAATTTGATTTTAATCGTTTTTTATGAAAATATATGCGCGTAATACTCTTAAGTTAGTTTTATTTAATGGATCTAAAATGAAAAAAACAACTACTTATCTTATCATAATGATTGCGTTCTCTTTTTTTTATTCTAATAGTGCTATTGGGGGAAGGCAGTCAAAGTGTAGCACTGAAGTTCAACATTTAGTGTATTCTTCTAATTTTGATGTTAGTGAGCAGCCTAATTTTGATATTTTTGATTCTGTTTGTAAGCCCCTACCGCAAGATGATAACCAGATATTATCTTCAGTTCTTGTTTTAAATGAAAATTTTTATTTTATTTGGATAGTTTCAATAATTGATAAAGCTAACACTGAAGTTCTTGCAACTTATAAAGAATATATTTATGAAGATGCAACAATTAGAGTTGAGAAAGGTAGGATGTGGTTAGATACTGCGCCTTATATGCTAACTGATACTACGAGAGCTGTTGGCGTAAGATTAGATATAAGTTATTCCGGTTCGTGTATGTCTATGGCATCCGATGGAAATCATTTAACTTTGTTTGATACAGCAAATATAAAAGATAAAAAATTGAGGCCTATATTAACATCTTTACCCATGACTTATCAT
This sequence comes from Marinomonas sp. THO17, assembly GCF_040436405.1. Classification (NCBI taxonomy): domain Bacteria; kingdom Pseudomonadati; phylum Pseudomonadota; class Gammaproteobacteria; order Oceanospirillales; family Oceanospirillaceae; genus Marinomonas; species Marinomonas sp. THO17. The sequence goes on from NZ_AP031575.1 coordinate 1,002,450, forward strand.
AGGAATCGTGGAGATGTTTTTTGTAGCATTCATAATAATCCTACACTTAGAAAAATACATGAGCAAGGCAAGTCTTATATTCAAGTTTTATCCACTAAGACTAATGGTTATAATGACCTGCGAGTTATCACTAAAACTAAAGTAATCTATTACCCCAATCGTGATAATGAACAAATAGTTCTTGCTGAGCATCGATATAAAAATGATTTGAAATTTGATGGTGAAAGTTATTTAAAAGGTAATCATGATAAAATTCCTAGTCTAGAATTTAATGAGATTGTAAATTTAGATCATCTGCTTATAGAGAAGAATCTTCTTAATGAAACACCAAAACGTATTATTAATAATACTCCATTAAATAAAGCCCTAAAGAAAGGAATGAGCTATCCAGAATACGACAGCGTTGAAGCGGCTATTAGTTTTAAAGAAAATATGCAAGAAGATTTGGATGTTGTTTTGGATAAACCATGGCAGCAAAAAACATTAATAGATTCTGATGATTCAGATCGTTATCGCTATCACCCAATGGGAGCGGTTGTTAATTCAAGTCTTTATTTACTTTATGTTGAAAAAAATGCAGCCAATCAAACCATTTCCATCTATGAAAATAATATTATAACGGGTGAAAATCATGAGGTTTATTCAACAAAAAATACTGACTTAATGTTTTATGCTGCAGAAATTGATATTAAGGATGAGAAACTCATATTCTCTCCTGATCGTAAAAAAGGCGTTTTTTATTGTTATAATATCGGTTCAGCTAATGCTATCTATGAGTGCGATATTAAAGTTAGATCTAGGTCTCAAGATGATGAGCCATTAGTTTCTCCTAATAATCGATATACTGTATTGCCTTATTACTCTGTAAGTTCATCTATGAAAATTAATAAAAAAGAGTTTAATCGTAAAATAAAAGATTGGGAGGTAGCTTATGAAGCTGCTGTATCGAGATATATAGACAATCCATCATCTATTACTTATGGCTATAAAACCGTTATTTTAAATGATTATAAAAATTATAAATCTGAAATGCTTTTTTCTGTAGGTCATGCTGATTTTCTGATTGGTCGGTTTTCATGGGCGAATGATAGCAATGCTTTTTATTTTGATAATTCTGGTGCTTTTGCTTGTATATGGGAATATGATATTGTTAATAAAAAATTACAAAAAATAGTGCCAGAGCATGAAGCGGAAAGCCCATTTTATATTAATTTTGAAGGTCGAGATTTTATTATATATCTAGAGGGTAATAATATAAAAATAGCAACACCATAAAGTTTTTATCAATCCTGTATGGAATTGGCATTTATTAAATCGTATACCGTAATGGTTTGAAGTTAATTATATTTATAACCGAGAATATTTCTTTTCTTTGAGAATTAAGGAAACTACGAACAAGTCAGATAATTTCGCTCTGGCTTGTTCGTCACCCTTGAATAATGGCGCTTTAGATTTAAAACGCCATTATTCAGGGACGACTAGGTAGTGACGCTTGGCAATGAAAGACAAAAAGAACAACATATGGCAACTGGACAAAGCAGCCACAAAGGCTTCTTCCGGATCAAGATTGGCCGCCACCGAATAAGGCAATGGCACCACATCGGGCGACGATGAGGCCGGGACGATTAAACCGCCATCAAACTGCCATTCATGGCCTCGACTGTATTGGTTGTCTGTAAAGGCTTCATTCTCACCACGATTCCATTTAACCCAAGCATAATATCGAGACATACATTTATCCTTTTAAGATAAAAACACATTAATAGAGAGTTTCCATTCTAGGTCAAATGAGCATTCGTTCTCCATAATCAAAGTCGATTTCATCCAGCTATTTAATGACAGCAAATGCCAGCATGGGAAAAACAAGGTTATCTTGATACACTCAACAAGCTTTTGATTGATGGGCAGGGATTGATGAACAAAAATTGGGGTCGCCTTACGGCATTGTCTTCTTGTGGTGTTTTGCTGTTTTTACTCAGCGGTTGCCAATCCATTTTGAATTTCGATTCGGTTAATTCCGTCAAACAGTTATCCAAACAGGTACAAGATGCTGATAGCCTTGATGATGTTAAGGCCATCACTGCACAAGCAAAAATCACTCGCGATCACATTCGCGCCGATTTAAAAGCCATTCAAACCTTATACAAAAACCTTGATCAACAGGTGAAAAAGAAATGGGGCAAAAATAATAGCCAGCTGCCTGATAAGAAAAAGTACGTCAAATACGTCAATGATTACCAAGCTCGCGCCATTGTGGATTTTGATAAAGGCAAAGTACGAGTGGAAACCCTTGATACTCGTAACCCAAGAGACACCTTAATCAGTGCCGTGACTGCCACCCTACTGACCACAGCCGACCCAACCAAAACCGACATTTTTTCCAGCTCTGCCCCAAATACCGATGGGGTTCCCTTCTTATACCCACAAGTCATGGACAACGAAGGTGTGCTGGTAAAATACCCCTGGCGAGCCGGGCGCTATGCCAATTATCTGGTGACCAATCAACTTGAACGCAGCACCAATAACGGCAAGCCAGTCTATGCGGTCGAATTTGATCTGGTGGAAAAACACGAACATTTGCGCCAAGAAAAATACAGTCAATACGTTCTGGCCGCGGCCAAACGTTACAATCTAGAACCGGCACTCATTTACGGTATTATCGAAACCGAAAGTTCTTTTAACCCCTACGCGGTTAGCCCTGCCAACGCCTACGGACTCATGCAAGTGGTACCCGCAACCGCTGGACGTGATGTCTATAAGCTGATCAAGAAAAAGTCTGGCCAACCGAGCAAACAAGTCTTGTTCTCGCCTGAACAAAACATCGATATAGGCAGCGCCTACCTACACATTTTGCAAACCCGTTATCTGGTCAAGGTTCGCAACAAAACCAGTCAAGAATATTCCATGATTTCTGCCTATAACGGCGGTACTGGAAACGTACTCAAGACCTTCGACAGCGATCGGTCGGTCGCTATGGACAAGATCAATCAGAACTCCTCCAGTTCCGTTTATCAAAGGCTCAGATACGATCACCCCAGAGCGGAGTCTCGAAAATACTTAGAAAAAGTGACCAAAGCCAAGAAAAACTACGAGTAAATTTACGCTGTAGTGCTACGTGTAATATAAATTTAAAGGCAAGAAAAAACTTCTACCCCTGAAGTAAACTCATATCAAGTCTATGACATACTCTTAATCGATCAGGATTATTCTGTGGCTATACGTTCAATTTGCGCTTGATCTAAGCGAAATACAGACAGCTCTTCTAAAGGCTGAGCTCCCATAGACAGGTAAAATTTTATGGCTGAATCATTCGTTTTAAGTGCCCACCATTCAAACCGAGCACAGTCTTGTTGTTGAGCAAGCTTTGCCAAATGAACGAGAGTCTTTTTACCTATTCCCTTACCTTGAAATTCCGGTTCTACGTACAAATCATCAAGGTGTAAACCAGGCTTTCCTGTCGTCGTCGAGAAGGTATAGTAAAACACAGCAAAACCGCAGGGCTGATCGTCATACTGAAGAATCAAAGCCGTTGCATGGCTATTCTGCCCAAGCAAGTTTGTCTCAATATCCGACTCTGTGACTGTAATCTCAAATGGAAAGCCCTCTGCTACTGCCAAGTCATGAATGTACTTTAAAATGAGTTTAGCGTTTTCATGACGGGCAATTTTAAAACTTAACACGGGGTTTCCTCAGCAGACAGACAAAATATGGATGTATAGGTAGATTAACCACTTTTTGCTCAGACACACACTTTTTTAGGATCAAAAGGGTCAATGAGCATGGAACCGTCATCTTTTTTAACATTTCAGATCCATTACTAATACGTCATCTACTTAGAAAACCGTCTTTAGCGTTTTTTATCTAAATGCCTTATATCGAAATGCCTTTTATCGAAAAAGAGTAATCTGGTTTCCTTGAAAGCTAAATGGCACCTCTAAATCAGCACAAGTGTCTGTTGGTATGTATTCGATGAGTAGCTCATTTTTGTCAGTACCGGATAATAACGCAAGCATGGCGCCTGCAAATATTTCGTCACCTTTTTTCATGCCGGAATAACAAAAAATTCGAGTGGTGCTGTCCATTTCTTCAAAAGCACGATTCACCAATCCAGCGGGCTGAGGAAAGAAATACCAATCCGCATCAAAAGCTAAATCAGGGAACAAGAATTGATTCAGACCAATGACACTTAATTCAGGATCAATATTATAAATTGTGGCCGATAAGGTTTCCTGCTCATTAATGCTTAACCAAGAAACACTAGGATCTTGGAACCAATTACCCGCCATGGTGCCCTTTACATCACGCATGTGGTGTTGGCAAGGAGGTATGCCTTCGGCGGCGGCTGCAAACATAAAGGAGCCGAGTTTGTTTTTTAATTCAGTTTGAATAGGCTCAATAAAATAATCCAAACCACAAACTTGTTGTAATCTATCCGGAATAACAGCACGAACCAGTTCTTCCGTCCAATTGCCAAACAGCTCAAGATCCGCAATAAAGCTGTCAATATCATAACGGTCTGGATTGACATAATCATTAGCAGGAACCTGGTAATCCATTAACCCCAAGTCAAATGAGGTAATACCTGGTCCACCCGCAACCCCCAAAATATCGCCAGCATTGACATCAATATCCACTTTTTTAAAGCGTGTTGGATCGTCCCCAAAAGAAGCCGTATCTTCTGGTTCTAATGAACCTATGGCGTTCATCAGAGTTGGATTTAACCAACGTAAGTGCAATAAATACATTTTGATGTCTGCACAAGGCCGCAGGTGCAATGCCCAATCGTTTTTTTCGGTATTCCATTCAACGGCAACCACTTCACCATCAAAGGGCGCCAACACATTAGCAGCGATAGAGCCTTTGGAATAATCGTTTTCGTCCAATGGAATTAAATTGACGTAATTGTGATGCACAGGCAATGTGTGGCTTGACGGTCCAACTTCGCCTAAAGGGATGATGGCTTTTAAATCATTGTCTTGAATAAGAGTATGGGTAAAAAAATCTTTATTATCAGGGCATTCTAAACTGCTGTAGTCAATCGCAAAAAGGGTTGGACTAAACAGCAAGAAACTGATGAGATATGTTAAACGCAGCATAGTAGACTCCTGTCGTTTATAGTCGTGTGCTACAAGTGTAGTTAATGTTTTCAATGCAAGGTGAATTCATGATAAAAAGTCCTGCTAACCCCGTTGCCGTACCTACTGTACAATTGGAAAATGAACGCGCTATTGTCACCGAATGGCGTTTTGCGCCTGGGGCTGAAACCACTCTTCATACTCATGAATATGATTATATTGTGGTGCCACAAACCACGGGAAGGCTCACCATTGAAACGGAAGATGGACGATTTTATTCAGATTTAACGACAGGTGTTTCCTACTCAAGAGGAAAGGGGGTAAAACACAATGTTATTAATGAAAATAGCTTTGAATTTGTCTTTGTGGAAATTGAATTAAAATAGCCCCCCCCTATTAATGTGCCGCTTTACTCTGTTTGGATTTATTTTGGTACATGTATTGATCCGCTTCATAAATGAGGGTTTCCAGAGGTTTCATTTCCTGATTATGAGTTGTCGTTAAACCAACACTAAATTTTAGTTCAAAGGGCTGTTTTGATTCTTTGTTGAAATCCTGTACCGCCTCCTTAAAACGCACCATCATTTGCTCTCCCTGCTCTAAGGTAGCGCCTCTTAATAATACAACAAACTCATCTCCTCCTAATCGGCCTACAATATCCGAATGACGAAATTTTTGTTGTAGTAAGGCGGCAAAATTTTTAAGCGCTTTATCCCCCATCTGGTGCCCAAATTGATCGTTGATTTGTTTAAAGCCGTTAAGGTCAAAATAAGCCAGGGTATATATTTCTTTTTTGAGAGGGTCGCCAGAAGCAATTTGTTTGTGCGACTGACTCATAAAACCTCTTCGATTTAAGACATTGGTGAGTTCATCTGTGGTGGCAATATGAGTGGCAATAAGTTCATTTTGCGCCATGGTGGCGAGTTCAACCAAATCTTCAATGTCTTCATTGGTGAGAAAATGAGGTTTGTCATCTATGATGCACAAAGTACCGAGTTTACTGCCATCCACATAGGAAAGAGGCACGCCTGCGTAAAAACGAATATAGGGCGCCCCAGTTACCAAGGGATTATCGTGAAAGCGTTGATCTTTCGAAGCATCGGGAATAATAAAGGGCTCACTGCCCAAAATGGCATGACCACAGAAAGAAACATCCCGCGACGTTTCCACAGCATCCAAACCAATACAGGATTTAAACCATTGCCGATTTTCATCCACTAGGCTAATGAGGGCAATGGGCACATTAAACATACGTTTAGCGATTCGGGTAACACGGTCAAATCGTTCTTCCGGAGGGGTATCCAACACACACAGAGAGCGCAAGTTATTTAATCGGCTGGTTTCATTTTCAGGCAGGTCAGGCGCTTGCATGGCAGTCAATCCTCTTTGCATGTTTCCAATTTAAACATAGCAGAGGAATAAGGAGACGCAAGCTAGCCATCGGGCCAAAATAAGAGGTAAAACAAACAGAGCATGGTTACAACACAGCTCTATTCAAGCCATGTTTGCCCATCACAACTCCATTATCAGTCACTTAATAAAACCTGCTTTCAAGCACTTAACTTGCAAGTGTTTAACTTTCAAGTGCTTACAAAGAGGATTAGCGTTTTTAACAAGACCTAAGACTCACACTGACTTTAGGCCTCTAACAGGGAGTATTTTTTCTGGTTGTCCAAATAAAGTGAGTAAACTTCATCAATACCATTTAAGTTACCCACTTCGTCGCGGTAGCTTAGGGTGTGATCAATCGCTGCACCTTGCCATTCGGTTTCAATCTCTAGACGCTGTGGGCTTTGTTTAAACTCATCAATAAATTCATTAATAGCGCTTAATAAGGTATATGAAGCAGGCTCGGCAGACACCACAGCGGAGTAATAAAATGGCTCAGGTAAAATGCTGCTAACGACTTCCACTTTATTGTACCAAGGGCTGTCGGGGTTCACCGATGCCCAATGAAATACCGGATGATCGGCAGCAAAGGCATCAATAGAACCATTTGCCAATGCATCGTGAACTCTGGAAATATCGCCATAGGCGATAAGATTCGAAAGCCTGATCTTGCCACCCGGCTTATTTTCATTTTCCGCCCAACGAAATCCTTGCTCTTCCAAAGTGACTAACGCTGCCGGATCATTGACAACGCCGAGTACTTTGCCTTCTAAATCAGAGAGATTATTGACCGATGTGTCATTGGCTTGTCGACATAAAACAAATTTTAGATAGGTATAGGTATTTGAAAAGGCAATGCCCTGATAAAAATCACTTGGTGGTACCGCGCACCAAACTACATCTGCACTGGGTTGACCCTTTTCTTTTCCGGCAAATAACAACTCTGTTAACAGATCCCAAGGATGCTCAATAAACTCACATTTCACACCTAACCAATCCGCAAAAGCTCTCGCGTATTCGGCATCTAAACCTTGAATGGAAGCGTTTGGTGTGGGACGAAAGGTAACACCAACCAGAGCTGAGTCCACCGCAACACGAATCACGCCGCGTTTTTTGATGTCGGCTAACTTATCAAATGCAGGGGTATTGTGAACGTGATTAGCTTGTAAAAACTGATTGATACTATCCTCTATTGCCTTTCCTTCTATTGCATTCCCTTTCATCGCTAGGCAAGAATCGAGTGATTGCGTCACATCCGCCGCCCAATCCACTTTATTCACGGTTCTGTTGGAGGACTCTTTACTGGCTTCAAGTAACTCAAACACCACAGCATTATGTTCGGAAATACTTTCTAGGCGATCAGACATTTGTGAAAAACGCGCTTGAATGTCCGACAAGGAGGACTCTATTTCACCATCTAACGCATTTAATTCTTTACCTATGGTGTTCATCGTCTCATGAAGTGATTTAGTCACAGCCGACAAATCAATCAGCTTGACCGCTTCATTGGTACGCGCCATGGTTTTTTTGGCCAAATCCCCCACTTCTTTTGCCACTACAGCAAAACCACGTCCATGACTGCCAGCACGTGCTGCTTCAATGGTGGCATTAAGAGCCAGCAGTTGGATGCCTTTGCCTATGTCTTCAATCGTATTCAGTACCTTGGTGGCCCCTTCGGCTTTGGTATCCAACTCATCACTGATACGAGCCAGTTCATCGCGTATTGCTTGGGTTCTTTGCTCAACCGATTGACGTGTTTTTTCCTTTACTTGGCTGGCACTATGCGTACTGCTTTCGATTTCTTCTCGTGTCTGACTGAGTCCGGTGCGCAAATTATTTGAACGAACGTCTATTTCTCGCATTAAACTGTCTTGAGCTTCCCCTGCTGTGCTCGCAAACTTGAGCAAATTATGTAGGAAATTCAGCGCACTAGAAACACCCTGCGTAAAGTTATCAAAGGTATTATTGTATTGAGTAGTCTCTGAATTCTTGACTTCCTGTATGTCATTCAATGCATTCTCTTGTTGGTCAACATCTAAGGAATCTGATTTCTTAAACAATCGACTTAACATCTTACTACCTCTCTCACTTGAGACGATCATGCGTTACACATAACGAAAAAACCATTTAAGTAATTACGCAATATTTATGCCCATAATGAGGAGGTGTGTTTGAAAAATAAGTCGTTACAAGAATGTCATAGTTTACGCATTCAAATGATGGCTTAGCGTATATATTGTCAACAGAATGCATGACTATCATTGCAAGATCGATAGGGCCTTGTGTCGTCTTAGTGCATTTTTAGCCCTAAAATAAGCCCAAGCGACCAAACGAAAGTGCTTTATGAATTTTTATCCATTCCAACCTGATGCAGAAACTGTCTAATGTCCTCCAATGGCAAGGGTTTGCAATATAACCACCCTTGTCCCAACGGATTGTTAACATGTGTTTTAATATAGTCTTCCTGTTCTTGAGTTTCTATGCCTTCAAAGACAATAGTGGCTGGCAGGTCTTGAATTAATTTGAAAATAGCATGCAACATGGTCTCATTAGTATTGCTTAAGCCAATGGACTGAGTGAACTCCTTATCAATTTTAATTTCTGAGGCATTAATGGCATTGAGCCAAGATAAGTTGGCATAGCCTGTACCAAAATCATCTAAGGAAATTTTGTAGCCCTTCGCCAAATATCCTTCCACCGAATGACTAACATGCTCAAAACCGACCGCAGAGTCTTCCGTGATTTCAAAGGTAAGCTGGTCTGCTGGTAATGCATATTCCTGACACTTGTCATCAATGAAAGACAGTAGCTTTTCATCGTTTAAATCCCTCATGACAAGATTGATACTGAGCTGAAGGTTAGGAAAAAGGGGCAATAAATGGCTAAACTCCGCAATCGCCTTACCGACAACCAAATAGCTTAAGCTGGACATCATTTGATGTTCTTGTGCTAATGAAATAAAGGTATCTGGAGAAACCACGCCATATTTTCGGTCTTCCCAGCGTGCTAACGCTTCAATACCCACTAGCCTTTTTTCATGCAATTGAAACTTAGGTTGATATACCAAATACAAGTCGCCATCGCGTATGGCTCTTTTTAATCGGCTTGGCATTGAGCTGTATTTGTTATACTGAAGAAATATCACGCCAAATAAGGCAATACCCAACAAAAGAGATATCACGGTCAGAAAACCAAGATAAGCCGTGTTTTGTAACCACAATCCACTTCGTTCTTTGTAGGCCCAACTGCAGATATCGCTCGCTTCTATACAATCGCTCACGGCAAGTTGCTTAATCGACGCATTGCGAATTTTCGCCATTAATTCTGTCTCACTTAATTCACTCAGCACCTCAAATACATATTCCCCCTCTAAATTGGTCACAGCAAAATCACTGTAAGGTGTTTTGAACAAATTTTTAGCGTAAGAATTGGGGGCAACAAATGCAATCGTATGATTATTCCTTAATAAATTGACATGCACATGGCCATTAAACAGGGTGTTCAATCCGCGCCAATGCTGATAGCCATTCGCAAACGTTTGGGTCGCTGCAGGTAACACAACAGGAGGGTTTAGATTGCCCCGTCCAGCGGTACATAGGATGCTATTATCAATAACTCGTCCAACGTCTTTTAAGTACTTATGAGTCCATAAAAAATCACGCAAAAAAGCCAAATCTTTCTCACGACAAAGGTCTTCTTTATTTATCGGAATGGACAAAATTTTATCAATACTGTCTTTTCTAAGCTGGGTATTCGCCAAAATGAGTTTCGAATATTGAGTCAGCTCTTTTCGCTCAGCACTTTGTAGCAACAAATGGGCTGCACCAAAGGTAAGCGAAAAAGCCGCCACTAGACAGATTATTAAAACGAATTGCCACTTAAAATTGAAAATGTCATGCAACCTAATCTTACTAAATAGCATAGAAGATTCACTCTGGTATGTGGGCCTGCGAAATAAGGGGTCACTCAATGCACAAAGTAAGATTTGCTACGACAAACTCTGCGACTAGACAAACTCTGCGACTAAATATAAGCAAACACCCATTCTGATAAAATGCCAAGTAATGATAGGTTAAGGAGTGTTATTTAATTTAATAATAACCTTTAGGCTTTCTTCTTAGAGGCTTTGTGCTTGGAGGGATTCCTTTAAAGCGTAGCAGTTGCATTTATGGGCGAATCCGTTTCTTGCTCCCCATCTCAATGAGTGATTCCTAAAAAATGCTTCATCCCTAAAGGTAAAACGATTTAGGCTATTATCAAGCGAGTTTTTTCTGCCAAAGAACGGCCCTTCCAGCACTTGGATCTAACTCATAGGCATGAAAACCAAACTTTTCATAAGCCGCTTTCGCAACATGGTTATTGCTCAATACTTCCAGTGTTACCTTGCAACAGCCTAAGTCGATGGCTATAGACTCAATTTTTTCTAACAAGAGTTGACTCAATCCCAAACCTCGATAGTCCTTAATCACACACAAATCATGAATGTTAATCAAAGGTTTACAAGCAAAGGTGGAAAAGCCCTCAAAACAATTCGCTAATGCGGCTGGCAACCCATCAACATAGATGAGCACACTAAAAGCATGAGGGCGTTTGGACAAGGCGGAGACAAGATGCTTTGCCGTCTCAGGAGAAAGCGGATGAGCGCCACCCATTGGATCACAAGCGTACTCGTTCAATAAATACGGTATGTCTTTGGCGTGTTGCGGGTTTAAATAATCGGCTTGTACTACATCTATCTTTTTCAAAAATCACTCCATCTTAATCCATTTCAAACAAGATTCTACTTTGCTTACAGCACAATAGGGAAGGCGCGAATACTGGCTAAACACTCTGGGCTCCCAAAATGGCCATGCCAACCAATAAAAGCATGACACCAAGTAATCTTAACCACCAGAAATAAAAGCGCTTAAAACATAGATTCACCAAAAAAAGCGCAGAACAAGCCCAACCCACTAAAAGCAACAACACAGCAAGAATAGCCCCAGGCTCTCCACCACGGAAGTGATCTTGCACGGGGCCAGGTATTTGCCACCAAGCATCCATCCCAAACACCAATAAACTCAACCCCAGTAAGCTCAACCCCAGTAAGCTCACCCCCAGTAAGCCAAGAGAAAGCCCCACTGTTTCAATTTTTTGCCATACACTCAGTGTCGAGTTATTCAAACTTACCTCACCATAAATTGTCTCATTTTATGCTTTGATCTCTTCACTAAGTGACAATTTAGCGAGTCCAATTTCAAACGCTCACGTCGCGATGATGTCACCGTTACTTTCGGCCACCGAGCAGTAAGCATACCAACTGAATCATAACTTAGAAGCATTATAACAGTGCGCATTTTTCCAGTTTAATCTAAGCATCAAATCGACACACAATACCAACAAAACTGGTTCTAACCCTTTAGCTAAGGCAAGTCATCTGAGCTTACTTATTCAACGTCTAATATTCTTACCATAAAGATTTTATCTAATATCACCCATAGCAAAAAGCAAATTAACCTTGCCTACCAGGCAAAATCTGGTTAAAAAATACACAATACAAGAAGAAAAATAACTCTGCTTTATCGCATTGCTTAAATGCGCCTTTGCTTAAATGGGCCAATGAATACTCAAACAATCATTGTTACTCGCCCTAAATATCTCGATATAGTGTTGAAATAGATAAAGGTTGTCTCGCTATGCAGTTCGAAAATGTTAAAAGCACATCACTCGAGCCCAACTCTCCTTTAGAAAAACGTGTATTTTCTCTCATGAAAAAGACCATTAGCGACAATATATCACTAGAAGGTTTCAGGGCGCTGATCGCAAATAGTCAGCAAATAGAGATCATATTCTGTCTAGAAGACAATCAAGAGATAGGTTTTATGTATTGCGGCACCTACCAACTCAATAATAAACTCATTATCATTAGATCAATGCTCGGAATGCTGACCCAATACCGCAAAGATAGCCTCAAAAAAGCCAAGCTCGTGCTAACAAAATCCATGTTTAGCATAAAAATGAAACATTTAAATAAGCAAGTTTGCCTCGTAAGCGTTATCATTAATCCATTAGTTTATGCAGGGTTATGTTCTTATTGGCGTCAGACTTACCCCTCTCCTAATGTATCAATGACAAAAAAGTATCAAACCATATTAGAAAGCTGTTCAGATTATTTTAATTGGAAGATGAATAAAGACTATGTGGTCAAAATACCTTTTAGTATATTTATAGAAGAAAAAGATATTCAACGGATTAATCAACATAACCCCTACATGATTTATTTCTTTTCACGTGTATTCAGCACAAATTGGGACGAAGGAATCGTCACAGTGACCCCTGTTAACCTAATGAACTTATTCAGTCTCACCTTTAGAAGTATTAAAAAGGGAATACAAGGCTTAGTAGGAAAGTAAGCACTCATTATTTAGTGACGACAGGCTAACCTCATCCCCACGAAAAATGTTTGATATTCGTCACATTGTAATCTGTATTGCACCCGGAGAAGACTTCTGGGGTAAAGCTGCACAGCATGAACTTATTCGTTGCCTAGGTCCCTATTCCAAATTCATATACAAACGCAGCATATCTTTATGCTGAATTCCGTTCTCAAAAATAGGCTCAGGGTACTTGTTTATAAAATGGTCTTTTACTACTGAATCAACACGAAAACCAACAGCTTGATAGAATGTTAATGGGTAACCAAATGACCCCGTACCCACTTCAATTCTGGCTATGCCTTGTGACTTTAATCTAGCAAGCACAAACTCCATGAGCTTAGTACCAACACCCTGTTTCTGAAACGCTTCTGAAACGGAAACGTTATATAGCTCCATTTTCTTATCCGTTAGAAATCCGGCAACAATAACCCCCACCACAAGGTCACTCTCCACTGCTGCAAAAACCAATCCATTTTCCATATACAAAGCTATGTTTTCGATACTGGGATCGGCCTGTAAGAGGAGTTCAATTGGGATTTCAGCTGCTGTCGTTTCTAGGTATTTCATCTGTGATTATCTATAAAGCTTGAAGCATGAACGCCCTTTTATGCATCCCTTGCCATTATTTATCATGACTTTTCGCAGACTGAATACGCGACATATCAATGTGATTTTGTACCACCTTGTCTATAACAGTCCTCAACAAGTCTCTCGCGAATTCGGGGTCTAATCCATAAGTTTCAGCCAAGCCAGAAATACGCTCAAATTGTGCTGCTTCACGTGTTTCATCTTTTGCGGGAAGACCCTGTTCGGCCTTATATTGACCAACTTTATTAGTGACTTTAAACCTTTCGGCAAACATCGCCAGTATCGCATTATCGATATTATCAATGCTATCCCGGTAATCATCTAAGCTTTCCAATTTCGGCTCCTTTAAAAGAGTCATAACATCGCGTTAAACACAAACCATTTATAGCTGAAAATGCCAAGCGCTGGCAGTCTGCTTTAACCCATTATTAACGGCCTGATCTAGCTAGTAATGATAACGACATGACAGGACGGTTATTGCTTGATCGTCAACGACATAAACCAAGCGATTTGTATCGTCAATTCGCCGTGACCAGAAGCCAGCTAAGTTCTCCTTTAGAGGTTCAGGTTTCCCCATACCCTCAAAAGGAGAACGTTTAACATCTGTGATTAATTTATTAATCCGTTTTAATGTTTTCTTATCTTGTGTTTGCCAATACACATAATCGTTCCAAGCCTCGTCAGTCCATGACAGTAAACGACTATTCATCGATTAAATCTCTTGGTGTTGTTTGACCGGCTTTGTACTGAGCAATTGAACGATTCAAATGCTCAGCATTTGCTGGAGAACGCAGCAAATGAACAGTTTCCATTAAACTGTTGTAATACTCTAAAGACATAACCACAGCATCTTCGGCATCTCGGCGGGTAATAACGGTTGTGTCGGCATCATTAACCACATCATCTAAGACACTTTTCAAACCATTACGAGCTTCTGTAAAAGATACGATTCTCATAACAACCTCCACATGTACATTTAATAGTACAAGTATAGTCCTAAAAGCGATACTTGTACAACAAATAGAACATGTTAATCACTATCAGCTAATACCCCACTAAACGGTGTGCTGTTATTTGACTTATTAGTTGCTTTCAACAAGTTATATCTTTCCCTTCTTTTAGTAAGGAAACCGCCCGCTTAATAAAATCCTCAATACGGGTTTTGGAAATATCTTTTGTTTTACTAAACCGGATGCAACCTTTTCCAATACTTAACCCCGCTAACAGACTCCCTTCAGGGTCAATCTTTTTTGTATTGCCACAATACAAGCTCACATAACCTCTCTGTGCATTCAGATGAAACAGCACAGAGTCGTTTAATTTGAAACAAAGCATCTTGTAATTAATGGCTTCCTGAATCGCTGAGTCTTGTTGGAGAATCATTTCCCTCAATTCTTGTAGCTTCTCCTTTCTCCAGTCTAGATCCAGTGATTTCATATACTCTGAAGGGGTATTAACATCGTATTGCATTTGACATTTCCTAACTCCTTGTGCAGCTAACGCCTCGTTAAGAGGCTATTAATTATTGGCTAAAATAAGCAAAGAAGGAGCAAATAGCCAACTGTTATCTGTCCTTTTAAACGACTTGTTAGTTTTCTTTACGGCTTAACATACGTTTAAGGCTTTTTAAGATCCTCGGTGTATCAATTGAAATTAGCTTTCCTTGGTATTCTTTAACTTTTACTAAATCTCCAACCAAGCTTTCTTGGTTAGGAGTAAGATTAGAAGGAGTGCTCATTTTATATTGTTCATTAGATAGCTTTAAATTCTCAATCGTTGTGTCTTTTGCTTCAATTATTGAATTGGCTAGCATCAATTGCGATCTCAAATGCATTATGTTTGCTTCAAGTTGCATTAACGCGACATCTTGCGAGATTACAGCACCTTTATGGACTTCAAGTTCAGTTGGTAATGAAAGGTATGAAGCTAAACAATCTGCAATTACAGTAAGAGCTTGCTCTTTAGTATCAGGTATTACGGAAAATAAAGTTAATTCATCATGATGTGCTATTTCACTTTTAGCCTGAATCCCCAAATCTTCTAAGAATTGACTAAAATACATTAAGTATTGCTCACAAGGAATTCTTACTTCAGCTTCTAGCTTTAACTCTATAAGTACCTTATGCCCTTTGCTTTTTAAATTTTTCTTTGCCGCAGAAATCAATGAAACAACGACACCTGATGTTTCTATTAAGAATTCTGATATTGAACTAGTTGTCTTTAAATTTTTGAACCTAAACCCAAAACCACTTGATACAAAGTCTTCATCAGAACGGTAGTATTCTATATTCTCATAGGACTGAAGATCGGGTAATTCCGAAAGCTCATTTCCAAAAGCCAGAATACTGAAGCTTTCGTCCCATTCTTCGAACTCTAGTTGAATTTCATATGTAGCGTCGATTGAACCTGTTTCTTCATCTACTTCGATTTCAAGATCAATTCCTCTATGGCATGACAATCCAGAATCTAGCTGAGAATCAACCTCAATAAAAAAACAATGTTTAAAGATTTTTTCAAATTCAATATCTAAAACTTCATCTCTCAGTATGTCATCATAAATATAAACTCGATGTTTTTCAGGTTTAAAGTTCCAAAGGTAAGCCCATGAGTTTTCACCTACAACACCGTTAATAGAGACTTTATAATGTTTATCTTTTTCGTCTATTTCTATAAATTCAATCATATTGCCTACTTGCAGAGTTGAGATAAAACTAACGCCGCCAACACAGGCGAGCGATAGCGAGTCTTACACGCGTTTTTTGCGTGCATTTGTACTTGGCCTTGTTATGGCTTTTTAATAGTGCGCCCATATCTCTCTTAGCTCACAACCTAGTATTTTGGATAAAGCAGCGATTTGCTCTTTGCTAAGAGGCTCAATATCTGGGTTCAGGGCCGATAACTCGAACTTAGAAAAACCTGCCGGCCATTTAAACTCAAGATCCGTTGTTTTTACTGCGGCGTTACAACATGGCATTTTAATAAGACTTTCTTCCAATTCCCCGTTTTCAGATTGCTCGTCAATTTGACAAAACAGTTTTTCACAATCTGACTCCTCTTCACTAAAAGGATCGTTCTTTAGTGATGCTTCGCAAGAAGGGCATATAATCTCTTCTAGATTCTGGCCCTGATCGATGAAAGTCACTTTAGAATATACTTCGATCTCGACTTCTCCTCCTCCTGGGGTCAACTGCTCTAAGTAATTTATAGCCTCTTGGTGCGACCGCTCATCAGGAACAAAATTCATATCGAAAGGAATCAATTTCAAATAATTATCAGACATTCTTTCGACTTCTCCTTGTAGCCATAATGTCCAGCACAATAGCTGGCAAAGCTGACACGTATTTGCGCAGCAAATTAAGTGGCAGGTTTGACAGTCCGTTGCTGCTGCTTGTTACAGGTAATTAACTTCATACTTGGTTTGGATATAGTCATTTGTAAATGCTGTTGCTTGAGCATTTTCAAGTTTAACGGGTTGATTGGTTTGACCGAACAACGGCTTACCCGACCCAAGCAATATGGGGGCCTGTGTGATAGTCATTTCATTTATGAGCTTCAAGTTGAGAAAAGAGGTAATAGTGGCCCCTCCGTCAACATAAGCATGCTTGAAGCCGGCGCTCTCAAGCTCTGAGATGAGAGCAGACACATTGCCCGAATAGATTTCGACCCAAGCCTTTAAGTTCTCCGGTACTTCTTTAATACTCTTGCTGAGAGCAATGATTCGAATGTTTCCGTATGGCCATTGCTCTGAGGTTAAGTTAAAACTTGCAAGCTTTTCCATGCAACCACGCCCCATGATCATGCAATCAACAGAAGCAATAAAATCATTAAACCCCATGTCAGATTGCTCACCAAGGTCAACATCGGTTTTGCCAGCAGTTTCAAGCCACTCAACACCACCATCATTGGTGGCAATAAAACCATCTGCACTTGTTGCTATAAACACGGAACACTTCATCGGGATTACCTATAACGCCCTACACAATTAGCTTGTTAGATCATTAGCCAAAAAAGAAATAGATTTTGGTGCTCCTTTAAGAAAGTCATCGGAGTCACACCATGGATAATTCTTCTTATCTACCCAGGAAAATATCTCTTCGCTTTGCAACTCTTCCAGAGCAATCATTTCTTCAATTAATATAGTTAATTGCTTTGTCATACCTTTATTAAAAACCCACTTATAATCACCATAACCAACTCTAACACTACTTTTTTCCTTGTCGGTCATTACCACTGCCCATTTACATAGTGTTTGTTTTTCATCAGAAATTACTGAATCTGTCATACAAAATGTATACACATTTTCATATTTCTTATTAAAATCACTAACTAAAACATTGGTGATAGAATCTAGTCCTTGTGTTTCAGAGGGAAATGAAATTGTATCTGATTTCACTTTCATACTTAAACTTGCAGAATTTTCAAAAATACCTTTCATTAAGTGTGGTTTATTATCATCCTTTGCTCGGATATATACGCTGATTGCTTCTTTGTGATTTTCGGATAAATTCATATTGTGTCCATTGGTTGTCTAACGCTAAGCTAACGGGCGTGAAAATGTATTCAGGATTCGCTTTGATTTCTATCCTTCCCTCAATTTGCATTGTATCTCCTCTTGAAACCTAACAATTAAGGATTATAGTGCGCATGCGCGTTTAGACAGTTCGAAAACTTTACCAATACCTTTATAAATAACTAAAAATCATGCTTTTATAAACCTATTCACAAAATCCAAAACAGGAAAAACCAGCGTACTCGTTATTTCATCTTTCTTTTAAGTAAGCACAACGCGTCATACCTAAAAAAAGAGCGCAATACGGATATTCCTTTCCATTGATACTAAAACGCTTATTATCCATAGATACTAAGAGACTTTTTATTTTACTACCAGCGCAAACGCGCAATACTGTAATTAGTTTTTAGGCTAAGCGAGCCAAAAGTTGGCACTTCAAATTGAAAGGGGCCAGAGTAGAATAATTTTTTATTTTACTCTGACTCTAATTATTAAAGTGGCGAAGCTACCCCAAAAAAGAGCATAGACAAAAACGTCAAATGATCAAAATTGTTAGGTGTAGATTTATATTGGATAGCCATACTCTCCGATATAAACTAGTTCAAAGCCTTTACCTTTAACCGATTTCGGATTTTCAATTTCTTCTTTTGAAACAAACAGAAGCACGTTGGTATCTAACAGTTGTAAGCTTTTCGCTTTCTCAACTACATCATTTGACCAATGCTCAGAATATGAATAAGGCTTAAAGAACTCCTCCAAGGAGGATTCGTTCTCCCGCGCTCCAATTTCCATAAAGTCTTGATCTATAAAGTATTCACCCTGTGATTCACAGAATTTGGACAATGGAGTATCATCATCTTCACCATAGTGCTCTTCCAGGAAATCACTATATTTAGAATGATCTGAAACTCTTCCTAAGAAGAAATGAAAGATCTCATGTGTTTTCATAGGTTTACTCTCAAGGGCAGCTAACACCTGCAGCTGGGACGGAAGAACCTGTGCGAAGCGGCGGTTTTTGCGTCCCTAACCTGCACTTGTTAGCTGCCCTTGCTGATATAGGTAAATGATCTTTGGGTAATAGTGATATGAAGACATAGCGAATTCATTGATGCTGAAGACACAGCGTACTTGCTGACTACATATGTGACAATGAAAGTTGCAATAATCCTGTTCCCATGTCGTTAACTTACCCATTGCTTTATTGAACTCATCTTCGATGTCAGACGGTTCAAAAGGCTTACGCCAATTTAGTTTGAAAGCCGTTATGTCATCGCAAGCTTCGCACCAATAAGTAGGTGTAGCCCCAAATATCGGTTCACCGCTAAAGCGGTCATTCTTTTGCAGCCTCACAAGCCGCTCTTTTGCTTCAATAGTTTTAGCAGCTAACACCCAAAGCAGCGGCGCGCGTTAGCGCGTACAACCCGAATGGCGATGCTACCTTTGCTTATAAAGTGGCTTCTACCCAAACCAGCCTTCCCATTTTTCGTTGGCCTTTTGATGCGATGTAATACCTGCATCTAAGGCTGAATGAAAAGCTTCTGCTTGTTCTAAATCGAAGCCTGCATCTTCAAAATTGAGTATTTTAATATTGCCAATTAGTGTAAATGGTTTTGGTTGAAACATTTGGTATAGCTGGATAGGCTCACTTAGGCCTTGCCCCCATGCTTTGACTAGATATACATCCTGTTTTGAGCCATTTTCAAAGGTTACGAGTCCCTCTTGCGCATATGCCCAAACATCAACAAGATGCTGATGCTTTTCGATTACCTCATGAGCAAGATCAACAGCTTGCTGTTGAGTTTCGGCTTCGAAGTTCTGCAGCTCTCTGTTTTCTCCGGATTGGAAAATCACATATGGGACCATTAATTCTCCATCTTGCCCGCTACCAATATAGGCGCTGTGAGCAAGAATAAGTCCTACGATGTTTCCAATTAGCTCAATGTTCATCAATTCTTCCGCGGCCACTTAACATTTGCAGTAGTTGCGCGGGCTTTTTCGCGTCGACTGGACTGCCTGTGTTTGTTATAAGTTACCTTGGCACTCATCTGCGATCTTCTAACATAGCAGTTCAGCCCCATTAAATTTCACACCTATGATTAATTCAGCCTTCGATGAAGGTACTGCATTAGCATCATAAAGCATTTCCCTAAGACAGCTTAAGCAAGTAACAAATACTTGCTCTTTACGCACAATTAAGTCCTTAAGCCAGTCCAGTGCGATACTCTCTAACCCAACTTTTTCTCCGCCTAATAAAGTAGGCATTTCCCAATCCCAATTCTTATTCCAATACTCAATTGAGCGGAATAGAATCTGCATTTCGTTAGGCCTCAAATCTCTCATGACTTATAACGCCCCAAGCAGGGCAATAATACTTAGGCTAAAATACGGAACGAAGTGACGGGAGCCTACCTACGTGTTAGTGACCCGCTGATTTGGTTTGTTAGGGCTTAGAACCAGCAACGGCCATTGCACACAAAATTCGCTTCTTCCCGGTTTCTTCTGCCTCACATTCCTGAAGCTCTTTGTGAGCTTCAGTGAAGTTTTCAGGAACCGCCATATTTTTAAGCTTTCTTAAACATACTTCAGCAGTATAGGATGAGTATATTTCGCTCTTTAAGGGTTGGTAGTTATACACTTCATTGACTATTTCATGCATTGTTAACCCCATCATCTTTTGAACATCCATATCCTTAGGGTAGCTGTTTATTTGCTCCTTAGTTGGCAAGGCAGCTAGCAAAGATTCCTTTGACACCCCTTTTTTTCTGTTAAAAATTGCTGAACGCGCCATGCTAGCAAGTGAAAGGCAGGCCTTAACTTTCTCAGGAGCTAAATCGGATAATAAACTGTCAGCTTTATCAATTTGCTTTTCATTTTTAGCTCCTGAGCTAACCTTATTTCCGTTAGTTGAACAAGAAATAAGCGCGAAAATAGCCAATAACAAAATTAAATACTTCAAATTTATACCTCTGTGTATATGGAGTCCTAACGCCGTGCACAAGGGCGGCTAAATAAGTGTAGCGTTTTGGATGTCCCAGCGACCAACGGGAGCGATTATTGCACTTTGTTATACGGCAAACTAGTCACTAATTAATTTACTACTGTCCCAGAAGTCATTTCCTTTATCCTACTATTTTTTTGTTTCTGGCAACAAATAAGATTCAATTTTAGAAGTATTTTTCACCTTGAAGGTCTTCTAGCAAGCCTACGGTTGCGCTTCTTTCACGTAGGGACTACCCTCAATATGCCAACGTTCCACTACTGAAAAATAGGCTTTTTAACTCAGAGTCACTTTGGACTGCTACCAGTCTAGATATATGCCTAGAAAGACCTCTTAAAACAAAATCCAAGGCCAGACTTTTTTCTCCCTTACATTCATCAAGAAACCTATCCCATAGTGGCTTGAAGCTTCAAGCACTAATTAAATTATTTCGTCCCTATCAATCATACCAATCTTTAGCCCTACAACGCCTCAAACACCGGCCAGAGTTACTGTTTCGGCACACTGCATTACAGGCATTGAGCCAACCTTTTTGTTTGAATTTTTCCTTATAAAATTGTTTAACTTCCGTGATGCACTTGAAACAGCTTTCCAATCCCAATCAGTTGGTGACCCCATAACATCACTATAATTAGGGCCCCAAGCAGTCGCACGTTTTTCCGTGTTGTGATTCGTATGGCTATATTTTAAACCAGCTTGATTGATGCCTTTTAGCTCAAGAGATATAAGGCCCCAGCCATCGACGCGATATCTATGGGTCGCGCCCTGACACTTTTGGGGGTTTAGCTCAATTCGATTCACCTTCACACTCTCAGACGCATTAACAGGCCAAAGTATAAGATTTGCGGAGCGATTCAGAGTATTGGAAAACTCTGCCAATTGATAATACTCAAATACTTCCTGTGCATTTGAAAATTCAACAAGATCTTTATCATATTCAGAGTACGATTCGAAAACTCTACACTCCATTTCACAAAAGATGAAATCAAGTATCTCTAAGAAGTCATTGTCTATTGCATAGAAATTACAATTTGGCATCTACTCGATATTTCCTTGCCGTCCGTGTAACGCCTCAAACACCAGCTTAGTGAAATTGGCGGTTTTTTTTGCACAAGCGAAAAAGGTGACAGCTTTGCCAAGTCCTCGAGCTTTAACTTGTTAGGGCTAGTCACTGCTTGAACCGACAAATATCCAGCGCTGACCTTTTGAGTGAATATTATAAAGGGACTTTCGCCCCCTATTGCTTCAGTAGTATCTTGGTTTTAAGCAGCCTGAGGTGGCTTTTAATGAATCACGTCAGGCGATTCCTCAGGGTCAGAGTCTGAATTAAAAGGGATCAGAGTAGAAGAATATTTAATTTTACTCCGACTCTAATTATGCCTTCTAGTTAGACCGATCTAAACGCTCAGCACTTAACGGTATCAATGGAATTGACCCACCATAATTCATAATGCGACAATTGTAGCAACTTGCTACAATCTATATATCCCACTAAGGAGGTTTTATTATGTCTACTGCAAGTATTCGACTTGACCAAGAATTGGTTGATAAGGCGGCTATTATGGCTAAAGCCCTAAACCGCACAACACCAAAACAAATTGAGCACTGGGCTAAAATCGGTGAAATGATGGAAGATAACCCAGATTTACCCTATGAATTCGTAAAACAAGCTATCATTGCCAAAGCCGAAAAAGAAGCCGGAAAGCTTGAGGAATACAACTTTGGCTAAGATTATCCAAGTTCTTCAGACAGCGACATTTAAAAAAGCGGTCAAAAAACTACACAAAAACCAAAAAGCGGATCTGGATAACGCAATCAAAGCACTGATTAAAGATCCGCTGCTAGGACAGCAAAAAAAAGGCGATTTATCCTTCCTTCGTGTTTACAAATTTAAAATGATTAAACAACTAACATTGCTTGGTTATAGTTATGAAGATGGCACGGTTACTCTCGAACTTATGGCGTTAGGCTCTCATGAAAATTTTTATCGCGATATGAAAAATATCTTCTGAGCTGGCATGAGACATAACTTCCCAATAACAGGCGCAGGCACGTGTGGCATAATGGCGAAGCCGCCCCGCGTTTATGCGTCCCAGCGAGAGTGTTTATTGAGTTGTTAGGTATGTTTATAAACATCAGAGCGATGCCCGACTTTTATCACCAGTACCACAAGCTCGTTTTCTCGGATTTCATAAATGATTCTATAAAGGCCTTGCCGGATACGATACAAGTCTTGTCCACTAAGCTTAATTGCTCCATCTCTTCGAGGGTTTTCAGCTAATAAGTCAATTTTGGCGAGGATCTTCTTAACGTCCGATTTGGGAATTGCCCTAAAATCTTTTGCTACTGATTTCTTGAAAGTGACGCTATATTTTTCCATCAGCTTCCAAACTGTTTAGCAAGTCCTCATAGGAAATTTCGGGCTCGTTGGCCCGTAGTCTTACCGCAGCCAAGTCTTCTTGATCTTCTTTCATAAGAAGTCTGACTGCTTCATCAACTAACTCTGATATTGAGGTATCTGATGATGCTGCCCGCAGTTTCAGAGCATTATGAATTGCTGGCTCGAAATAAATGGTTGATCGTTTTGATAAAGTACTCATGAATAAGGCCCACTTCAGTAACGTTAAAACATTATAGCGTTAAAATGTCATTCGGGCTAATTTTACTCAAAAGTTCCTAATGCCTAACTTAGGAGCAATAACACGCAGGCTAAATGGGAGCGGAACAAAACTGGCACGCGTTGCGGAATCGCTCTTAAACGCTTTTTATGTACGTTTCACCGCGACCACGGAATAGGTATGCCAACGCTTCATTCTACCCAATGAAGTTTTCGCTTTTTCATCACGCTCAAAGAAGCTGACTATTTCAAAGTCTGAGAACAACCCTTTTACTTCTAATTCCGATAAAGGTGTTGTTGGGCTACGATAATTCTCAGCCCAACTGTCTTTAAGCCCCATGAAATCACCAGCAAATACCCCACCGACTTCGATTGAAGATTGGATGTTACTCCACGTCGAGTTAAATTGGTTTGGGTCAGCGAAGAACAAACTGGAATTTGCGATAACTACACCAGATTTTGGATAGTCGAACGACTCAAACGAAGACTCTGCAATATTCACTAATGACTTTGACCCAAATCTATCTCTGCAAATAGCGACCGAATCAGGATTAATATCGAAGCCATGAACTTGAAAACCCTGTCGCTCTAGGTATTCGATATCACAGCCTGTTCCACAACCACAGTCAGTGGCTACTTTGAGTTTTGATTCATTTAATTGCGCTGCAAATTCAGTGCGTTTTGAATGTGGACGAGACAGTGCCTTTTCGTAGTACTGCCGCCAAATTTCAGTATTTTCATCCATAAGCTTCTGATTTTCCCTAAAAGTACATAACGCCCGCATTAAGGTGTGAGCCGCGCTCGGCGATACTTGAACGGAGCGAAACCGCCAAGCGTGAGGAATCACCCTTAAACTCTTTGTTATGTGAATTTAGACCGCATGAGCAAGCCACTGACAAGGCTCTAAGCTCATATCAGTAAAACGGGCTGTGAATGACGAATCGAGTGGGCTACATGCATACACACCAAAATTAACTACCGAGTTTGCTGGCAAAGGTGGATTGCGCTTACCCATTTCTGCGGTTGTTTCGCCAAGTTTATGCAGATGGAAGATTCGCATTTGCTTAAAAGTAACTCCATCAAAGGATGATTCGATTAAGAAGTCCGGTCCTCTTCTGCTTAAGCGATACCAAATTTCGTTTGGAAGTGAGATGTCCGAAGTAGCCCAATCAGAATAACCTAGGTTAGTAACAACACTACCTAATCGAGAAAACTCATCGTTTTCATACTCAATAGAAGCTTTGAACCAGTTTTCATTATCTAGGTAAATAATGAGACCACATTGATCAAATTGAGCCTGATACTCGAAGCTCACTTTAGTTGTAAATGTAAAGTTTTCGTTGGATTCAACCTGCAGTGCTGGCGCATTATCATTACGGAAACCGTAGTATGAACGTTGCCAAAAATCAGTACTTGGCTCAGTAGTGATTGAGACTGACTTTGCACTCACCTCACTGACTTTCAGCTTAAATATCCACTTACCAACTGTAAAATCTATCATTACTATTCTCTTATAATTGCACGGAATTTGCCGTATTCACATAACATTTTTAATAGTGCGCATGCGCGTTTAGACAGTTCAAAAACTTTACCAATACCTTTATAAATAACTAAAAATCATGCTTTTATAAAGCTATTCACAAAATCCAAATCTGGAAAAACCAACGTACTCGTTATTTCATCTTTCTTTTAGGTAAGCACAACGCGTCATACCTAAAAAAAGAGCGCAATGCGGATACTTTTTATCCATAGATACTAAGAAACTTTTTATTTTCCTACCAGCGCAAACGCGCAATACTGTAATTAGTTTTTAGGCTAATCGTGCCAAAAATTGGCACTTCAAATTAAAAGGGGCCAGAGTAGAATAATATTTAATTTTACTCTGACACTAATTATTAAAGCGAGCGCAGCGAGTGGTTAATGCGTTTGTTATGAGTATGATTTAAATGGTGTAAGATCTATCCCTTCGATGTCACAAACAGCCTTAACCGTTGGATTTGTACAAAGCCGATTCAAATACGCAGCTAAATGTTTGAAAGTAAGTGGCGACTTCTCTATTGGTAATGACCACTCCGCGAGCATAAACAAGAAGTAATCGCATGCAGTTAGCATATCACCAAGCAAGTATTCATTATGCTCAAGTTGGTCGTTGATAATGGATAGTGCATCCGAAATTCTGTCATCTTGTGCCGCTACAACATTTGGAATGGTAGCTTCATCATTAGTATGGCGATGAGGGTAATAACGAACCATCAGTTCTGCTTGCAACGTGTTATTCAGAAACGCTAGCCATTGATAAAATAAAGGACGTTTCGGGTTCCCTATAGATGGCATCAAATCTGATTCAGGATGTAATTCGCAGATATGCATGCAGATTGCTGGACTTTCGAAAATAGGTTGTTCGTTTACAACTAAAGTTGGAATTCGACCAGCGGGATTGAGCTTAAGATAATCCGCTGATTTCTGAGAGTTTGATTTTTTATCAACTAACAATAATTCATAGTCTGCATTTAAGTGATGAAGCAAAAAATGAGGAGCTAAGCTCGCGTTGTTTGGATAGTAGTACAGCTTGAACAAAATTGACTCCTTGGTCTCTAAAGTTGCGGATACTCATAATGCCTCAAACATCGGCGCAGCCTTGCTGCGTCCGCGTGCTTTGACTTATTAAATTTTTTACCCAATGACAGTTGGTGGCAAATAAATAGTAAACTCATTTAGTGGCTCGATTAAAACACTGTATGGCGAACTTTGCTCGGACTGATTAACAATGCCGAGATTGGATAGAAGTTTAAACTTAGCCGATTCTAACTTGGCTGGCTTAACTTCAAGCTCTTTATGCCACACTCGATATGTTCCTAGCTTTCCATCTCTTCGGTAATAGAAGCCTGCCAAAGGGTGTGTCAAGTAAACCAGAGCGGATTCAATATCAGGAAAACCAGGAAAATTTAACTGATCGGATTCGTCCTGAGTCAGTCTGACCGAGGCTTCTGCCCAACTAGAAGTCGTTTCCATGTGATATTTATCGTACAAGCCAGATATTTCGTTTATCGCGCAATCGAAACTAACTTTCCCTGAATGCCAAGGAAGGCTCCATAGGTATCTAGGTACTGCGAGCGTCCAAGAATCTAGAATCGTGCCGAGGAACCACACACATCGCTCACCAGTCTCAGTGTCGATTATGTAGATTCGGTAGTTTGTCTGCCCCATCGTAAATTTGGGGAATGGAAAAATCGCTGAAGTAAAATCTACATCAATAAACGGGACTACCGATATTAGCCCCATTTCTTGGCCATCAACTTCAACTGTGTCCAATCGAAAGCGCTCAGGAAATATCCCTTGAAACCTATCAGCGGGAACAGCATAAGTAATGATTGCAAAATGCTGCAGACCACACAAAACATCTATTCCTTTAGGTTTGGGCCTTTCTATCAAGTAATCTTGTAACTTTCGTGATTCCTGCACCATACCTCCTTGAAATTTAACGTCTAGCGCAACGTAGTGGAGCGTTTTTTTATATGCTTGTTAAGCGTCTTTGCCATGATACTCATACCTTTCTTCTAGCTGGAATACTTTGGCCAGAATTGGCTGGACTTGTTTTAGCCATTGCAATGACTTTTGTGAATACCTTGATGAAGCAATAACAGTTAAACACTCACCGTTCTTTGACTTGATATCTAAGCCTACGTATCCACTGCCTTTAGCAGGTTCCATTTCGTAAAGTTCAACGGCAGCAGCGAACTCAAACTCAGCTGAGATACTTCTGTTGTTTTTGATACAACCGATAAGATTAGAATCACCCGACACCCAAGCAATAAACTTGTTTTTGCTTGACCTATCATATTCATCACGCACTTCTGTTGGAGCTTGATCTTTTAATGGAATATCGGCTTCAACATCAACCGGCCTATTAATTTCAATCCATTCTTTCATAGTACTTACGCTTAACGCCGCCAGCAAACTCGGCTTTGTAGTTGATTGATTTGTGCTAGCGTAGCGTAAAAGCACAAATTCAAGCAACGGAAAAGCCGTCGTTTTAACTGACCTTGTTAAATTCATTGCTTATTGGTGGTAAGAACATAGACAAAATTAGTGCCCCGTTTACCATACTCGTTATATCCCATACAGCATTCTCCCAACCATAATATATAGTTGGCCCTGTAAATATGGATACTGGAAAAATAAGCACGGTACTACCTAAGTAGAGCCATCGACCCCAATTTTTAAAAAGTAGAACACCAACAAGTGAACCTAATATAGCAACCAGTAGTAATATCAATAAAGCGACTGAAGTAACAAAATTAGATTCTAGATAGGTGTACCAATCAATCGACTCCGGCAGCTGTTCCCATGCAGCATCTAAAGCCCCCGAATCTAAAAAGTACAACGCAACTCCAATAGCTAATTCAGCTATTAATAAGCCTATTACCGCAAGCCTAAATATTACTCGATTACTCATAGGTTCCTTGGAATTTAACGCCGTTGTAAATTGCAGTTTTGGAGGAGCCCGTTTGTGCTAAATAAGCACAAAAAGGAGCGACAGAAAAACTGTCAATTTGACAGCCTAACAATTGGGGGGGCAGAGCAAGATAATATTTAATTTTACTCTGACGCTAATTATTAATGCTTTTTTAGTTGTATGCTTCGTCTGGCACTGTATCAACTTTCTTCTTGGCTTTTTCTTGCATTATTTTATTCAGAATTGAGTTTGATGGATAAAGAACTTTTGCGCTCGGAACCTCTGTTGACGCTGGGTCCAAGTGTGAATCTTGATCATCAAAAAAGATGTGTGGCTTAAAGGCCTTTAGAAAGCGGCTTTTCTCTAAACCTCCAAGAAAAAATGCTTGGTCAATATAGACATTCCAACTTCGAAGGGTTTTTATAACTCTCATCTCCGCTGGGCTATTTCGCGCAGTCATAATAGCCAATTTTACAGGAGAATACTCAATACGCCCCGGTAACCTTTCTTGTACTTTTGATAATTTTTTCAGAAGGTTAGCATATGGCCCTTCTTGTAAAGGGATATCTTGTTTTTCATTTTCACTACGCCAGAATTCTTCTAACCCATCCGTTTGGTTAACAATTTCACTGTCCTCACTAAAAAGCACAGCATCTGCATCAAAAGCAAAGCGAACTTGGTCTTCGTTCAAACTTGCCTCTGACTGAGGAGGCCTTTTTACTAATGCCGAGGCACATACCCCACTATCGATGACCTCTTGAGCATCTTGCTCATTGGTAGTTAGAAACAAGTCGACATAAAAAGCGTCTAAATAGATCGAACTCGCTTCACCAGCTGTAAATGCTGAACGAGTAATAGGGAGTTTTCTCCGACGAATTTCATTCAATACTCTAAAGCCTGTTTCCGGACTATTTCTTGAAATAACAACCACCTCGACTATTGGTGCATAATCTTCCGGACTTTTGTGCGTATTGAGATTTAACAGTGACCGTACTAACGGCATAGCTGTACCATCATTTAGCGGTTCATCTTCGTGCTCAAGCATATATGTTCGATATTCGTCTATCGCTGTGTTTGGATCTGTATTATTTTTTTCTCTAAAGATCTCATCAGCTTCAGATAAATCAAATAGTGCAGTAGCTGAAATCCCGACAACCAAAGTTTCTGTTAAATCTATTGGCATAATCCTTTCCATTTCTGACGTATTAAAATTTTTCTATTACGAAACTAACGCCCGCGTAATAGGGACGAGCTTGCAATCGTTCTAATTGACGCGTTTGTTAGTTGCATTACTGGAACTTCGATAGAAACTCTAATAATGCCTTTTGCGGATCATTTTCCTTTGAGGTAAGCATTTTTATCCCCCATTGTTCTAATATTGTTTCTTGAATCGGATTTGGTCTATGTGTAAAGACATAAGACTTGGGCTGCACTCCACCTCCATTATTAGATTTCCATAATTTAGCCAGCTTGTAAAAAAGAAATCTAAGATTCACATCAGTTAAACTGTATCCAATAAATAGGACGGATTTCCCAAGAACATCTGATCTAAGTTTAATATCTAAAGGAGTTTCAAATTCTAAGCGCTCATAGTAACTTGATTCGTCTAATACGATAGTGTCATCGTTATCAAAGTCACCATGAAATTTTATTACTTGAGTTACACCGTCTTTGATCTTGGCAATATCAGATACACCTGCAATTTTTGTGTATTTCTTTTCATATAGTTCATATGATTTTTCAAGCCATCGATCATAATTCGTAGTGTAAACCATTGGGAATTTCGAATTTGCAATAAGCTTATGTATCTCTGAACCTTGCAAATCTACATTGGCAGAATGCCAATTTGTATCCATCCAGCTTCTGAGAGGGCCAATGCTACCTGTTTTCACTCTGTAGTATTCCGCCAAGGCCAAACTATCGCCAAAAGACTTATATATTTCAGGGTCATATCCTAGCTCATCAGCAATATGATTTATTAGTTCTGACCATGTCGGAAGGCCAAGGTTTTTGGATACACCTGCACCCACAAAAAGTATGACATTTCTTTCTCGATAAGACGCAAGAAGGTCATCCATTACATAATCTCCGAAACAAGAAATTCTCTAAAATTATCAAAAGCTAATTTTCGCATAGATATCTCATTCTTCTTTTCGCCCATTTCAGCGAATGTTTCTTGAAAGCCCTTTGGTATAAAGACACAGTCCCATTGAAAATCTTTACTACCTCTTGGCTCGGGAGCAATGTTTCCTTCTACAGCCCCTTCAAACATATAAACTTTCTTGGCGTCACAGAATGCAATAATGGTTTTTGCAGTTAGCGCCGTATTTTCTAGCCCCCCAAATAGTTCAGAGAACTTTTCTGCCTTTAATTTATCCCAAAACACTTGGGTTAGACCGCCAGGAAATCCTTGTAAGCTGTCAATATATAACCCTGTATGCTCGACAAATACAGGGCGTCCAACTTTACTGAACGCCTTTAAAACTTTATCTCTTACAATATGGTTAACATCTTCTGTCTGTATTTCATGAATTGTTAAAGGCGCGTGGACTATTGAAACACCAATATTTCCCAGAATAACTTGTACCTCTTTAGCTTTATGAGGATTTTTTGTAACGAAGTTAATTTCCATATAACCCTCTAATAAAACTATATTTTTTTTGATTGGTATACATATCGCGTAAATGCTGTAAGGAATTTGTCTCACGATAAAATTCTAAATAGTCATCAGTAAGAGTCGATGAATGTATTGAAGGATTGTCAGAACATATAACAAACGGAACTTTATGATCAATGAAGTCAATAACAGGGTGAGACTCATTTTCATTAACTGCGTTAGTTAGCCTGTTACTAATGGGGCAAACCTCTATGCATATATTTCGATCTTTCAACAAATTCATTACTTCAACCGATTTTGACGCAGCAGTTCCGTGACCAATTCTGTCAGCGCCAAACTCATTGACTGCACGAATTATATTTTCAACTCTTCCAGTTTCTCCCGCATGAATTGTCACTTTAAGTCCATACTTATCTTTTGCATGTAAAAAAAGTGAACCAATTTCAATTGGGGATGTAGTATCTTCATTACCTGCTAAATCAAGCCCAACCACAGTATTCGGCCTGCCTAGTTTTTCATATGCTCCTAAAAGAGCTCGCAAGTGCTCTTGAGCGTAATCACCTCTAGAAACTGTTAAAATCAATCCTACTTTTATTTTATGCCTTTCAGATGCCTCTTCAACTTCAGATACAATCCAGTACAATGCTTCATCTGCCGAAATATTATTTAGCAAAGCCAAGTAAATGACACTATTACGTATCTCAACAAATGTAATATTCTGAGACTTCAAATTTAGAAAAGCACTTTCCACAATCATCCTAAGGCTACTCTTACTCTTAGGTATAAGTCGTAACGCCTGCCAAGGTTTCAAGTATGAGGCTAAAGAGTTAGCGGGTAGTGATATGTTTAAATCTCTTTCTAAATCAAATCCGGAAGGTAGTTCAGATCTATCTCTTACCAATAAGCTTCGAATAACATCAGTACTCACCAATCCATTTAAATGAACGTGAAGCTCACCTTTTTTCATTAACTGAATTTCATTTTTATTCATCAGCAATCACTTGGGATTCAAATAATTCAGAGCAGCTAACATCCATGGACACTCCGATTTTTGCAAGCAAAATCAAGTATTAGCAAGAATAGTTTTGCAGCCATTTATTCGGATTTTTAGTAAAGCTTTATTAGCTTATATCTCTGATGCTTTATTAACTCAAAACGGCGCCGACTTGATTCTCATCATTTTGACGTTTTCAACGAAACGATGTTAGTCCCAGAATTTCCAAGTCACGGTCATACCCATCTTGTCATCACTCTGTGCTCGAACAGAAACCGGAATATGCTTTATTTATTGGGATGTGAAATTTAATCGGGCAGGAAAATCCTTCTCAATTCAATAGTACATCCCTTACTTGAACTTCATCATAGAACAGCGTTTTGAGTTTTACCAATAAGAATTGCAATTTTTAAACTAGGGGTTCCGCGGCCTTAAGTTCGCAAGTGTCTGATTGCGCTGCGCTTATCAGACCTACATTTAGTGGTTTACTCTGAGTTGATGTGAGGTTGCTGGACTAACCCCATCCTAGCCACTTGAAGAAGTTTTCTTTTAGATAAGGGGAAACAACACGAGATTTGGTTTGGCGGGATCAGATCTATATTTTGCTGTTTACTCTAAGTTGATCCGAGGCTGCTGGACTAACCCCATCCTAGCCCCTTAAAGAAGCTTTCTTTTAGGTATTGGGAAGCAACACGAGATTTGGTTTGGCTCTAAATAACTTTGTCTGATTGCGCTGTGCTTAACAGACCTACTTTCAGCCTCAAACATTGTATTACTGTAAAAAGAGGCAATTCGCTTCATGAGGCAACTCTCGACGCGATCCTGATTGCGCGAAAGGACTCAAAAGATTTTTTGGTTACTTTTGCATCGTTTGGCAAAAGTTACCCGCCTAGCAGGGCGGAAAAAAGCTCCCCAACCAAAGCCAACCCGAGGAAACCAAAACGCCCTCAGGCAGAGATCAAAAAGCGCCCCAACCAAAGTCATTCAAAGGAAATTCAAGAACCCTCAGGCAGATTAAACATTAGACTTGCTCTATAGAAACCAAAATACAACTTTTACTGTAAACTAAAGTTGTATTCCCACCTATCACTTTATAATAACTAAATTGCAATACCTGATGACGCTGTGCTTAACAGACCTACTTACAGCCTCAAACATTGTATTACTGTAAAAAGAGATAATGAGCCTTCTTGAGGCAATCCTCGACACGTTCCTGAATGTGCGAAAGGATTAAAGCGACTTTTTGGTTACTTTTGTGGCGCTAGACAAAAGTCACCCGCTCAGCAGAGCGGAAAAAAGCTCCCCAACCAAAGCCAAACAGAAGTAAACATCGACGCCTCGGGCAGAGATTAAAAAAACCTCCCCAACCAAAGCCAACCCGAGGAAACCAAAACACCCTCAGGCAAAGATCAAAAACTCCCCCGACCAAAGCCAACCCGAGGAAACCAAAACTCCCCTCGGGCAGAGCAAACCAAAAAGAATCCAGGCTATGAATTAGTAACCATGACCACAACCACAATCGCTGCTTTCGCCGCTCGCTTCTTTCCAGTGTTTAAACTTGCTGGTGCCGCCTATGCCGGGGTTAAAGCTGTTGGTTGGGTCATTCTGCTTGTAGAAATCGCGTAAAGGTTGTTTGGCAATGTATTCATGGCCCACATTATGTTCGGCTGGGTATTCAGCGCCACGGGCATCGTAGCTGGACAAGATTTGCTGTTTCACTGCTTTGCCATCAACGCCTTTTTTCATGATGTAGTTTTGGTGCATCACGTGGCAGAAGAAATGGCCGTAATACATTTTTACGGCGATTTTATCGTCAATCTCTGGCGGTAACACTTCAAACCAATCCTGCTCATTACGTGGGAAAGCCACGTCAATGGTCATGATGGAACCGAGGTCTTTACCATTCATGATGTGGTGACGGGTTAAGGCGCCGCCAGTCACGAAACGGTGCAAAATGGCTTGATCCGCTTCACGTTCGGTACATTCGAAGTAGTCGCCTTCGTTGTTTTTGAAGAATTCCTGTAAATAAGCTTGCGCTTCGTCCACCCCCGCATTGGCGGTTTCCACTATCCAATGGTGTTCGTATTTTTCGCGGAAATCTTCCATGCGCTTGGGCAAATGGTTAGGCCAAAGTTGACTCATGTATTGCATGATGCGGTCCGAAAATTTGTTCGGTAGGAATTTGAACTTACCCGCCCAACGATCCACGGTACGTTTGATGGCAAACATTTTAGGAATGTATTTGGTGCCCAGTTTGTCGATCACCAAATAGCTGTCTTTGCCGTATTTTTTACTGATGTCATAACTACTGCTGTGCAAGTATTCGCCTGACACTGGTAAGTTATCAAAGGTGGATAACATGTCACGACGCATTTGCTCCATCACCGCTGGATCATTGATGCCTATGTAGAAGACACGATGCTTTTCTGGAATCGGGAAGGTATCAAGACGCACCGCGAACACCGCCAGTTTGCCCGCACAACCTGATGCTTCGTAAAGGCGGCGTTTGTCATTGTTAAAACGGGATGGGGTGTCAGCATCCACGTCACGAATACGCTCGTGGTATTCGTTGTCGGAAGCGCGTTTTTCTGGAAAATGCACGTCTTTTTCTTGGTACTTGTTATTTTCCAAGTTAGACAAGATTTCTTCCGGCTCAGAACCCAAATCAATGCCAAGGTTGTTGACCAGTTGCAGCTCACCCTCTTCTGTTATTTGAGCATAGAGAGACAATTCTGTGTAAGCCGGGCCACGTTGTACCAAGGCACCACCTGAGTTGTTACAAATGCCCCCCACGATGGACGCACCAATACAAGATGAACCAATGACCGAATGCGGCTCGCGGCCATAAGGCTTTAAGGTGTCTTCTAGACCAAACAAGGTACTGCCCGCAAACCCTATGATTTGCTTGCCCTGATCAATCAACTGAATGTCATCAATGCGCATGGTACTGATGATGACAATAGGACGATCATAATCGTTACCACTTGGCGTTGAACCGCCCGTCAACCCAGTGTTCGCCGCTTGCATGATGACAATTACATCGGCTTTAACACAGGCTTGCAGCACTTTCCAGATTTCCACCAGCGAGCCCGGTCGCACCACTGCGTAAGCTTTACCACTGCCCAATCGAATACCTTGGCAATAGGGCTGCTTCTTGTCTTCATCCATTAAGGTGTACTGACTTCCCACAATGGCCTTCAATTCTGCGGCCAGATCTATGCTGAAACTGGATTCTGTCATCTTATGCTACTTCGCAACGAGTTAAATTAAGGCGATTAGTATACCCAACTCACCTCCCTATAAAAACTGCTGTTAAGGATTTATTGATCAAGCCCAAGCTTGGTCGTGTTTTTTAAAAGCTATTCGAATTTTCTTATGCCAATTCCGTCTTGCAATTTTTGCCCTTTAGCCCTTTTGTGGTTTGTGTTTGCCCATACAAACTTTTAGTATGCATGCATTCATTTTAGGAGCAGAATTGTGATTGATTTAGATAAAGCCAATGCCGAACTCAAAAGCGCTACGCCACAGGCCATCATTGAATGGGCTATCCAAAATGCGCAAAAACCCATTGTGACCACTAACTTTGGCCCACATGAAGCGGTGATTTTGCACATGGCGACGCAAGTGAAAGCCGACATTCCGGTTATCTGGATCGATTCAGGTTATAACCTTCGTGATACTTATAAGGTGGCGGAAGACATCATAGGTAAGCTAAAGCTTAACTTGGAAGTCTACACACCAAAAGTCAGTGCAGCACGCCGTGACGCGGCATTGGGTGGTATTCCAAGCGTTGACGAAGAAGCTCACGTTGAATTCACCGAACAATTCAAATTGGAACCTTTCCGTCGTGCCATGGCAGAACAAGCTCCAGATATCTGGTTAACGGCGGTACGTAGCGAACAAACCGAGTTCCGCAAAGACATGAAAGTGGTGGAAATGGGCCCAAATGGCGTGATCAAGGTAGCGCCGGTATTGCATTGGAAAGAAGCCGACATGGTGGCTTACTTAACGGAACACCAGCTCCCTACTCCAGATCATTATTTCGATCCGACCAAAGCGCAAGCGGGTCGTGAATGTGGCTTGCACACTAAACTGTAAGCTGTCGATACCTTATAGAAAAGCCAATAAAATAGGGAAGCTTGATGCTTCCCTATTTTGGTTATCTGGTTATCTAGTCAGATAAACTGAGACTTAACCGCCTAATACAACCGTGCGTTTGTCGTTCAAAAAGACGCGTTTTTCCACGTGACATTTCACCGCATGGAACAAGGTCACTCGTTCAATGTCTTGGCCTTTGGCGACGAGATCTTCTGGATAATGGGCATGGTTAACGGTTTGAATGCCTTGGGAAATGATCGGCCCTTCGTCCAAGTCATTGTTCACATAGTGTGCCGTGGCACCCACCATTTTCACCCCCTTCTCCCAAGCTTGATGATAAGGGCGAGCCCCTTTGAAACCGGGTAATAAGGAATGGTGAATATTGATCGCGCGACCGTCTAGGTATTCACACATGCTGGGGGACAAGACCTGCATGTAACGCGCCAACACCACTAATTCCGCCTGGTATTTTTCCACCAAGTCACGCACCTTGGCTTCTTGTTCCAGCTTGGTTTCATGGGTGATCGGCAAGTGGTAATAAGGAATGCCGTGCCATTTTGCCAAGTCTTCCAAATCTGGGTGATTGGAAATAATGACGGTCACATCTATGTTCAATTGGCCAGTACGAAAACGATACAGCAAGTCATTCAAACAATGATCATACTTTGACACCATAATCGCCACTTTGGGTTTGTGGTGCGGGGCTGTTAACGCCCATTCCATATTAAATTCGGCCGCACGTTGAGCGAATTCTTCAGCAAAAGTCTGTTCACTAAAACTGTCTTTTTGAGGCAAGAATTCAATACGAATAAAAAAGCGACCCGACTCTCTATCATCAAAGGAGTGAATTTCGTCGATGTAATTTCCTGCTTCCGCCATGTAGCGTGTCACCACGTCCACCGTGCCTAAAATACTCGGGCAGCTGGCAGTAAAAATCCAAGGGGCTACTTTTGTTTTCATCGTAACGTCTCTTTAAATTGGGTAAAGCGATGGGCTTTTCAGAGGATAGTCCAAAAAGCCCATCACAATACCTTTAGGTGTCTTGAAGGGGTTGAAAGCTGGTAAGGAAAGTCCTTAACAAGTGACGGTTAAGCCGTACTCTTTGCTGGCATCTTGCAGCCATAACCAGAGGTAATCGGCAAAGCTGCGTCTTACGATTAATTGATAGCTTTGCTCTGAAGTACGACGAATGGTCGCGCCACTTTTCGCAAAAATAGTCGAAACTACTTTGCCAACGGGAAACTCACTGTCATGGAAATCAATCGGTGTCGACTTTTTCAGAACATTCACCACCTCATTACCAGACAATTCGAACACCGTATTGCCGCCGCTCACATTCACTAACGAAACATGGCCGCTGACCTCAGCAAAAAAACGTGTCTCCAACTCAAAGGCTTTATCTTGTGGTACTTGTAATAGCCACTCATCAGGGGAAATCCACATCAGGGTCAGTTCACCATCGCCAGAGCTGACCGAAGTGAGTGGTTCGGTTGGCAAAGCCAGGCCTAAAATACTTTCTATACTGGCTGCTTGCGCTGCATCAGGGCGGCAACGTAAGGTCAACAAGCCTAATGATAATTCACGAAACAACACGCCACCTTGGGATTCGCCATGCTCTGCAATTTTCGCCAATTCAACATGATGCAAAGGGCTTTCAAATGGCACATTGGCAGCGGGCAATTGGTTCATCACCAACTTGATAGGCGCTTGTTCAAGCGTTTCTTGATTGCTCTCAGACATGCTGGCGCTCCCCTTTTGGATCTAAGAATATAGGTTGGCAAATTTCCGCTTCCACCACTCGGCCATCTGCCAATGGGTAAAAGACTTTTTCGCCGATTTTATCGTGACCACCTTTGACAAAACCCATGGCAATCGAACGACCTAAACAGGCACTCCAGTAACTGGATGTAACATGCCCGACCATTGGCATTGGAATCGGCGCTTGCGGATCAAACACACCTTGCGCACCTTCCGGCAGTACTATGGTCGGATCAAGGGTTTTTAAACCCACTAGCTGTTTACGATCGGCACGAACACAATCTTCACGCTGCATACCACGCTTACCAATGAAGCTAAAAGGTTTCTTCATGGCCACCGCCCACGGCATGCCCAAATCAAATGGATGCACCGAACCATCGGTATCTTGACCGGCAATGATAAAGCCTTTCTCAGCACGTAAAATGTGCATGGTTTCTGTGCCATATGGGGTCAGATTAAATTCTTCACCCGCTTCAAACAGGGCTTTCCACACATGCATACCGAAGTTGGCTTGCACGTTGATCTCGAACGATAATTCACCCGTGAATGAGATACGGAACACACGAGCAGGCACACCAGCGACAGTCATCTGCTTCCAGTCCATGTAAGCAAAGTTGTCTTTGGAAACATCGTCATCCGTGAGTTTTTCCAACAACTTACGACTGTTCGGGCCGGAAATGGTCATGGTGGACCAATGATCGGTTACCGAGGTGAAGTAGACTTCCATTTCTGGCCATTCGGTTTGATGATACAACTCCAACCATTCCAATACATGAGCCGCGCCACCTGTGGTGGTGGTCATAAGGAAATGATTTTCACCTAGGCAGGAAGTCACCCCATCGTCAAACACCATGCCGTCTTCGCCACACATTAGGCCATAACGACATTTGCCGACCGCCAATTTCGCCCACGCATTGGTGTACACTCGACCAAGGAATTCACGGGCATCTTTACCTTGAATATCGATTTTGCCCAGGGTCGAAGCATCCAAAATGCCCACGGATTCCCGTGTTGCCAAACACTCGCGATTCAAGGCTTGCTGCATAGTTTCATTGCCTTTCGGGAAGTACCAAGGACGTTTCCATTGCCCCACGTCCTCAAACTTAGCCCCATGCTCCACATGCCACGCATGCATCGCAGTGAAACGCTTAGGATCAAACAGTTCACCACAATCACGACCAGCAATGGCACCAAAGGTAACCGGTGTATAGTTAGGACGGAAAATGGTTGTGCCCGTCTCTGGAATGGTTTGTTGCAAGGCTTTGGCAGCAATCGCCATACCGTTAATGTTACCCAGCTTACCTTGGTCCGTACCAAAGCCCATGGCGGTATAACGTTTTACGTGTTCGATGGATTCAAAACCTTCGCGACAGGCCAATTCAATACCGGCTGCTGTAACGTCATTTTGGTAATCGACAAACTGCTTAGGGGCCTTTGATGTGGGCTTGCTGTGTGGAATGTGGAACAAAGCCATGGCTCTGCCCTGAATGCCTTCCTCTGCTTTTGGAAGACTCATGTCTGTGGCTGCTAACCCTAGGTGCGCCAAGGCATCTTCCCCCGCTTGCAAACCTTGCGATAACGCCGCTTGCGTGGTGAAAGCACCGTTAATGGCACCGGCTGTGAGTTGCTTTTGAACCGTTGCGCCTGGCAAGAAGCCGATCACTTCGTCGTCCCACACAGGACGCGCGCCCGTATGACAAGACAAATGAATCACTGGGCTCCAACCTCCTGAGCTGGCAACCGTATCCGCTTTCAATTTAGCAATAGCGCCCGTAACTGCATCACCTGCTTCATTCAAAGGCGCGACGGATACACCTGTGACCCGCTTGGAACCTTGTACTTCAATCACACCTGAGCCAACCATGATGCTGATGCCACGTTCACGGGCCGCATCAATCAAACTGCCTTGTGGGTTTTTACGGGCATCGACAATGGCCACCACCTGACGACCTGCATCGTGCCAATCTATGGCAGTTTGGTAAGCGCCGTCGTTTGCTGTCATGAGCACCAATTCTTTGCCCGGCACCACACCAAAACGATTGATGTAAGTTGACACCGCACTGGCCTGCATACAACCTGGCACATCGTTATTACCAAACACCAACGGACGTTCGTGTGCGCCTGTGGCCAACACCACCCATTTAGCGCGCACGCGATGCAAACGCTGCGCCACCGCACCGTTTGGCGCACGATCGGCAAATTGATCTGTGCAATGCTGTTGAATGGTCAAAAAGTTGTGATCGTGGTAACCGTTTACCTGTGAGTTTGGCAACATCATGACATCGTCAAACTGACTCAAGTCTGCCACAATCTCAGCGACCCAATCCATTGCCGGTTTACCATCAATGGTTTCTTTGCTGCTCAATAAGCTACCGCCAAATTCGCTTTGCTCATCCGCAATGATGACACGCGCACCACCACGTGCTGCGCTTAACGCCGCCATTAAACCCGCAGGGCCTGCGCCTACCACCAAGACATCTGCGTGTTGGTTCATCTTATCGTAGATATCAGGATCTTTTTCTTTCGAAGCACGTCCTAAACCTGCGGCTTTACGGATATAGGATTCATACGTTGGCCACATGGATTGCGGGAACATAAAGGTTTTGTAGTAAAACCCTGGCGGCATCATTTTCCCACCGATTTTGCCCACCAAGCCCATGAAATCCGTCTCAACACTTGGCCAACCATTAGTTGAGGCCGCCACTAAGCCTTGATAAAGGGATTGCTGAGTAGCGCGCACATTAGGAATTTGCGTGGCTTCGGTCGCCCCTAGCTGAACTACCGCATTAGGCTCTTCTGCCCCAGCCGCCACAAAACCACGAGGACGACTGTATTTAAAACTGCGGCCAATGACGTCCACGCCATTGGCAATTAATGCCGACGCCAAGGTATCGCCAGCATAACCTTGGTAAGATTCACCATTAAATGTGAAGGTTAATGGTTTGCTGCGATCAATGCGGCCGCCATCTTGAAGACGATTTTTCTGAGACATCACCAGGCTCCTTTACTCAGCCACAACCGATGGCGTTTCGCCAAGCTTGTACACTTCTAAAATTTCATAAGTTTGCGTGTTGCGCGTGACATTAAAAAACTTGCGACAACCTGCAGCATGTACCCAAAGCTCATGATGAATACCACGCGAGTTTTTACGGAAATACAAAAACTCACCCCACTCTTCATCGCTGCAAGCATCTGGATCTAATGGACGAGCAATATGCGCTTCGCCTTTGGCGTGAAATTCTTCTTCTTCACGATATTCACCACAATGTGGGCAAAAAATATGGAACATACTCTTTCTCCAAACTCTGTCTTAGCCCAATTAATGCGCCACACCGGCCGCACCGTGTTCATCCACCAGCGCGCCATTATGAAAACGAAACATAGAAAAAGGCTTCGCTAGCTCGTGCATTTCCCCTTTCGCTAGCGAAGCCGCAAACACATGACCTGAACCGGGTGTCGCTTTAAAGCCGCCCGTTCCCCAGCCACAGTTAAAGAACAGATTTTTCACTGGCGTTTCACTGATAATCGGACAAGCATCTGGACAAGTGTCCACAATGCCACCCCATTGACGGTTCATGCGCACGCGACTGAACACAGGGAACATTTCCACTATGGCTTGAATGGTGTGTTCAATGGTTGGGAAAGAACCACGTTGACCATAACCGTTATAACCATCAATACCCGCGCCGATGACCAAGTCACCTTTATCAGATTGACTGGCGTAACCGTGTACATGGTTTGACATCACCACAGTATCCAAAATTGGCTTAATGGGCTCAGACACCAAAGCCTGCAAGGGGTGAGACTCTAACGGTAATTTGAAACCCGCCATGTTTGCTAACACACTGGAGTTACCCGCCACCACACAACCCACGCGATCAGCGCGAATTTGACCGTAACGAGCCGTCTTCACACCCACCACAG
Organism: Marinomonas sp. THO17; assembly: GCF_040436405.1. Taxonomy (NCBI): domain Bacteria; kingdom Pseudomonadati; phylum Pseudomonadota; class Gammaproteobacteria; order Oceanospirillales; family Oceanospirillaceae; genus Marinomonas; species Marinomonas sp. THO17. The sequence continues at coordinate 1,043,890 of NZ_AP031575.1, forward strand.
TGCCGTCTTCCACAATCAAGTCTTCCACTTCGGTTTGTTGAATCAAGTCCACACCATGGGCGTCCGCGCCGCGCGCATAACCCCATGCCACTGCATCGTGACGGGCCACACCTGCACGTGGTTGCCATGACGCGCCCATTACGGGATAACGCGCATTTTCAGAACAATCTAATACTGGAACGATTTCTTGAACTTGTTTGGCATCCAATACTTCACCGTCAATACCATTTAGACGGTTCGCGTTAACACGACGCTCAATGTCGCGCATGTCTTGCAAAGTATGACCTAAATTCAAACAACCACGCTGTGAAAACATGACGTTATAGTTGAGCTCTTGCGACAAACCTTCCCATAATTGCATTGCGTGTTCATACAAATGAGCCGCTTCGTCCCAAAGATAATTTGAACGAACAATCGTGGTATTACGTGCTGTGTTACCACCGCCTAAAAAGCCTTTTTCAATCACGGCAACATTGGTCACACCAAACTCTTTAGCAAGGTAATAGGCCGTCGCCAAACCGTGACCGCCACCACCCACTATGATGACATCGTATTTCTTTTTCGGGGTTGGATTACGCCACACCCGTTGCCAGTTTTCATGATGTGTAAAACTGTGCTTTAGCAACCCAAAGCCTGAATAATGCTGCATCAAATCAGCTCCTTACAAAGACAGCCTTATGACTGTCATGGGTGGTACAAAATAACTGGCCTATCAATGCTCTAATAGGATTTGACCTGATGATAAAGTCAAAGATAGTCGCTTTTATGCTTGGAAGCGTCCCAGCGATGACGAATAACGACAGGCCCATTAGATGCAAAATACGTCCTATCATCTCTACTCTGCCAATGTAAGAAAATTTAGTTATTCAACTCAGTTATAGATACTATCTGTCGATTTATGAAAAACAGTAGTATTTAATGGTTAAAGAAAGTGCTAGCATGAAAAATCACCATTTATCAGAGATAACTATTTATCAGAGATAACTATGACGTTTAAAAGTTATTCCCCTGTTCCTCTCATTGTGAAACAAATACTAATAAAAAGTTTATGCGGCATTAGCCTGATATTTAGTGGTCCATTATTTGCGGTAAATGCGGCTTCTTTTACCCTAGATAATGACGTTTTTGTAGGCGATGACAATGGCTATACTAACGGCATCTATGTGTCTGTTTATCATATTGGCAACAATGTTAAAGAGAACTTCTGGGTAAGACCATTAATGTGGACCATGCCCAGTGGTACAGCGTTAGAGTACGCGAATGTTCATAGTTTTGGGCAGGTATTGACCACAGCAGAAGATATTACTGTAGCCAATCCTGCTGAAGACGATTTGCCTTATTCGGGCCTCCTTCAATACACCAATGCTCATGTTAAGATCGGCCAATATTATGCAGATTGGGTCAGTACAACGCTTGGTCTGGTTGGCCCCAGCGCTAAAGGTAAACAAACCCAGACGGACTTTCACAAACTCATCGGCGCGAAAAAGCCAATGGGGTGGGACACGCAATTAAAAGATGAAGTGGTCTTCGCCTTTTCCCGTGGACACGTCACAAGATTAATCGCATCGCCTCATGATAACTTTGATTTTTTAGTGGGTGGCCAACTTGGCGTTGGTACCCTTAAAAGCGCTGTTAATGCAGGTGCTATGATACGTTTAGGAAAAAACCTTAAATCTTCTTTTGCGACCGTTTTATTGGCCAGCTCTCGCGCCTCCAATCCTCTCGCCTTGGACAATAGCTGGTTTATTTACACTGGTGCATTTAGTACTTATGTCTTTAATCAGATTTTTACTGATGGCAACACCTTTCGCGACAGTCGCTCAATAGACTATGACCACAGCTACAATGTTTTTGTCGCTGGGTTAAGCACTTCATTGGGAAACGGTGCATCATTAACCTTTGCTTATCAAACTTCCTTTTCGGAAGATGAAAGTGTTTCCTCTTATCAAACCGAAAAATTAAATAAGTTTGGCACCTTAACACTGGCTTGGCAGTTTTAGTGAGAGCTGTGCTTTGATGTCTGTAATATTAGAATCGTAAAATACGAAGCTCTCATTATTCATAAGAAGCTCTCGTTATTCATAAATAATCAAGAAATAGCTTGGTGCCATATAGATTAAAATTGGCATCAAGCTTATCTCAGGCACTGATATCTAGAGAGCACAGTGACATTCTGTCGCCGTTGAAAAATGAAATCTCATTGCACAAACTCAGTAACATTCATTAGAGTATCAATTAGTTAAGCTTCTAAAACGCTTGTTCATGTCATTATAACCACGTTAGCTCTTTGCGGCTGTTACCTAACAAACAGAATTGCCATTGATTTGGTGAATTTTTGATAGTTAACCTTTGTGTTGTGTCTTATTAATTCGTTATACGCCACTTGCCATCGTCTCCACCAGCCAGTCTGTAAAAAGTCTGATCCTATGATCATGGGTAGGAGAATCCAAAGTGAGTAAAGCATACTTGTACCCGGTTTCTTGCAGCCCTAAAGGTGCAATTAAGCGTTTCGTTTGCAGATCATCCGATATTAATGGTGTTGAACCAATCGCCATACCAAGATGATCTTGTGCTGCCTGCAAAACAAAGAAAAAATGGTCAAAATACTGTTCTGTTTGAGCAGACCAGGTTTGATCATCTTGTGTCGAAAGCCATTCATACCATGCCTGCGGACGGGTTCGACTATGTAACCACATAGCTTGATTCAAGTTTTGCTGAATGTGTTCTAACCAATATGGCTCACTGCAAACTGGCCCAGCTAATTCAGCACACAATTCGGTTACTTGGTAATCTGTTTTAACGCTAAAATCCAAGCGACGAATAGCAAGGTCACACCCTTCCTCTAGTAAATCTATTGGCCCGCCTGACATACGCAAATCAATGTGTAAATCTGGACACACGGCTTTAAATTGCCCAAGTCTTGGCATCAACCAACGCATGGCGAGACTTGGTTCACAAGACACCACCAAAAAAGGCGAATCGATATCGTGACGATGAATGTCTTCTACCGTTTCACTTAACGCATCTAAGGTTTGACGACTTGTTTTAAATAAACGCCGACCTGCGGAAGTTAAATAGACTCGACGATTCTGCCGTCGAAACAATGACACCCCAATACGCTCTTCAACTTGAGCGACAGCACGACTAATCGCGCCGTGCGTAAGGTGCAACTCCTCAGCCGCTTTGGTAAAACTCTGCCACCTTGCAGCCGCTTCAAAGGCAAGCAAGGCATTTAATGGTGGCAACCGCTTATATTTGTGATTTTTTCTCACAATAAACACCACTATTTTTCGATTTTATTGACTATATAAAAATTTCATAATCCTATTATTCACATAAATAAGGTAAAGACTATGGGTTATGTAAATCACTTTGAATGCTATTCTGTGGCCATTATTACGCTACTGGCTGTTATCAGTCCCGGACCAGATTTCGCAATGATTTCAAAAATTGCACTTTTGCAAGGGAGAAGAGCAGGCATATTGTGCGCATTGGGTATAGGAACAGCCATTAGTATCCACATTACTTATACCCTGCTAGGACTCGGTATTGTTTTGGCAAATAATGCTTGGGTCTTAAATTTACTAAGCTGGTTGGGAGCGACTTATCTTATTTGGTTGGGACTATCTGCACTTTGGCCTGATATTAAGAGGGTTTTATTTCGACTTGATTCTGCTGATCACTCAAGCTCTCAAACAAGTCTTATCAAGAATAATCAGCCAGCTTTTTGGTCTGGTTTTACCTGTAACGCTTTGAACCCAAAAACCATGCTATTTATTGTGTCCTTGTTCAGTCAGGTTATTTCCATAGAATCCCCTTTGATAGTAGAACTGGGGTACGGTGTTTACATCGCTTTAGTGCATTTTATTTGGTTTGCACTGGTCGCTTTCTTGTTAACGGCTAAACAGGTAAAGAACACATCTGTTATCTTAAAAAAATGGATTGAACGAGTATCAGGAGGGGTTTTAGTGGCTTTTGGCGGAGCCCTCTTAGCCCGTTAGTTCAAAGGTTACTGAAGGCAATTGGTCGACTTAACGCACAGTTGCTTTTGACTCATCCAGTCCTGATTGCCCCATGAATCATCCCTAATATCTAAAATCGACGCTATTTTATCTTTTTTCTGCCCATGAAAAGCACAGAAAAACAATGGATTATCAACAGGCATTGACTTCTTACAAATGAAAATAGTTCTTGTTAATGTATTATTTGTTATGTTATAACAAAACAATAAATCAAAATTAGGAGATCTTATGCGAGCTAACATTCACCCAGAATATCGAACCGTTATCTTCCATGACACTAGCGCTGATACGTATTTTTTAATTGGTTCCACTATTAAAACCAGTCAAACCAAGCAATGGAAAGACGGTAACACTTACCCTTATCACACCATTGATGTGTCTTCGGCATCTCACCCTTTCTATACAGGTCAGCAGCGTTCAGCTCAATTAGAAGGACGCGTCCATAATTTCAAACGTCGCTTTGGTGAACGCAAACTAAAAGGAAGTCGATAAATGCAGGTTTTATCATCATTAAAAAGTGCCAAAAAACGCCACCCAAATTGCCAAGTGGTAAAGCGTCGTGGGCGCGTGTTTGTCATCTGCAAGGACAATCCGCGTTTTAAAGCCGTACAAGGTAAGGGTGGGAAGCGTAAATAAAGCAATCAAGCCAGTGAGACATCTCGCTGGTTTGATTTATTGACTTGGAATTAATGCCAACAAGTCGGTGACGCCTGTATCAACGCCAGCTTGGCTAAATAAGGTGGTTAGCTGCCCACGATGATGGGTTTGATGATTAAAGAAATGCAGCAGCAATAAACCAAATTCTTTGCAGGCTTGTTGACCTTTTGTGTTGTGGTAAGTGAGTGGCTGACGCAATGACTCATCCGATAAGTCTGCAATCATATTAATGATGAGCTGATCCAGTGTTTGACGCGCTTGCTGGCATCCCTCTAGGTGCCAATAAAGCCGTTCATCTAAGCTGGTCGGCTGAGAAAAGGCTTGCATTGCTTGTAACGCCAACTGAGCATCAGGGTGATTAGCAAATCGCTTTAACCAAATAATGTCTCCCACCAAGTTGTGATTCAAAGTGCCTAATATAGAAGAGAAAAAAGCGCCTCTATCTAGAGCTAATTGCTCTTCTTCAAGCTCGGCAGCAGCACAATAAATTTGCTCATTCATCCACTGATTGTATTGCGCCAGTAAGGTAAAATGCGTTTTCACTTCATCACTCATTATTCATTATTCATTATTCATTATTCATTATTCATTATTCATTATTCATTTGACTTTACAGCATGACTTGCCAGTAACCCACATCATGCCAAGCATCAAATTTTCTTCCCACTTTAGCAAAGTGTCCGACCTTTTCCATGCCAAACTTTTCATGCAGAGCAACACTGGCCGGATTTGGCAAAGTAATACAACCAATCACGGCTTGCAAATTCTGCTTTTTAAGTCGTTCAAATAATGCTTCATATAAGATGGTACCCAGCCCTTTTCCACCCTGCTCAGGATGAAGATATACACTGGCCTCAACCACAAACCGATACGCTGAACGCGCTTTCCATTGGCTTGCATAAGCATAACCTAGTATCTTGCCCTCAGCTTCGAAAACCAGCCAAGGCAAGCCAGTAGCATGTACCGCTTCCACCCTTTGCAATAAGTCCTTGGCACTAATGACCTCTTCTTCAAAGCTCACTATGGTATGACTAATATAATGATTGTAGATAGCGAGAATGGCCTCAACATCATTGGCTGTTACTTCTCTTATCATGAACGATTCCTCTTATCTTTTATAACGAGTGATTCCTCTTTGAAGGCACTTCATACCTATTACAAAACTTTCAAAAGCTTTCTTTAGTTTCATTAAAGTCTCAAGAACTTCCGCTGCGAAAGAAGCTTGGTAGACTGCGATGCATTCAAAAAACAAGCAAAAAAGTAGTGAGTCAAACATGATCATTAATGAAACCATGACGGTACGTGACCAACGTATCAGCAAAGCAATTCTAGCCATTGCCGCCATTGTTATTTTTATGGCAACTTTTGCAGGAAAAATGCCAGGAGGCATGATTGGGGCTATAGGTATTATGGTGGTTGTCGGCACCATACTCAACTTTGTCGGTGACCGAACGCCTATTATCAATCAATTTTTTGGTGGTGGCGCGATTGTGGTGATTTTTGGCTCAGCTTATCTTTTTCACAGTGGCTTCTTCCCTGCCAAAGCGGATGACAATATCACTACCTTTATGAAAAGCGGCGGTTTCTTAGCCTTCTATGTAGCCAGCTTAGTCACAGGTTCTATCTTAGGCATGGACACACAAACACTGAAAAAAGCGGCATTGAAATACATTCCTGTCATTTTAGGATCCGCTTTTGTTGCCTGTACCCTTACTGGTGTCGTTGGCATGTTAGTTAGCAAAGATTTTTATGATTCTGTCATGCTGATTGCGCTACCAATCATGGGCGGTGGCATGGGGGCGGGCGCCGTACCTTTGGTAGAAATCATGTCTGGTAAAACCGGCATGAACGCAGAAACCCTGATGTCGCAAATGGTACCAGCACTAGCGATTGGTAACGCCATTGCTATTGTCATGGCAGGTTTATTGAACAAATTGGGGCAGATGGCACCAAGTCTAACCGGTAATGGTCAACTGATCCGTGGTCAACAAGCCATCGCGGAAGACAGCGCGGAAACAAGTTCCTTAAATGTCACCATTTTAGGTGTGGGCGCTTTGTTGGCAGTGAGCATGTATTTTGTTGGTACGCTACTCTCTAGTTTCATCAACATGCACACCTACGCCTTGATGATCTTATCGATTGCCTTGATAAAGGTATCTGGCATCATGCCAAAAGCGTTAGAAAACGCAGCACATACTTGGTACAAATTCGTTGTAAGTAACTTAACTCCTGCTCTATTGGTAGGAATCGGTGTGGCTTACACGGATCTAAACCAGATTTTGAATGCCTTATCACCACTCTACTTCTTCTTGGTCTTCATTACCGTCATGGGCGCTATTCTGGGTGCAGGCCTAATCGGTTGGTTAATGGGCTTTTATCCAATAGAAGCCGCCATTACCGGTGGTTTATGTATGGCCAACATGGGCGGTACGGGCGATGTTGCAGTACTAGCAGCCAGCAAACGTATGGAATTGATGCCATTTGCTCAAATCTCTTCGCGTATTGGTGGGGCCTTTATGCTGATTCTTGCTACCCTTGTGGTTCAGGCCATCGCTTAATAATTTCACCCTCGATCAGAAGGGGGATTCCAGCCCCTCTTCTGATCACCCTTTCTGCCTCCCCCTTTCTTTGTCAGCTTTAGTCGCCTGTTTTAATCCGCTATAATTGGGATTTATTTTGTCAAAACCTATCTCAAATATGACGCTCAAGTCTTATCTCGCTCTGATCACCCTATCCACTATCACCCTGCTCATTATCGCTGCGGCCGCAATGTTTGGTTATGTGTTACGCACGGCCTATTTGGACAACATCAGTCAACGCGGATTGGAATTGGCAAGAGTCATCGCCCATGACGACACAGTCATTAAAGCCGTAAAAAACAGCAACCAAGGACAAGCAGCCAATATCCAACAGTATGTGGAAGACATGCGCCAACAAACCGACGCCTCTTTCATTGTTGTCGTGAATGCTCAAGCTCTTCGTCTTAGTCATCCCTTGGCTGAGCGTGTGGGTCAAGCCTTTGTGGGTGAAGATATCTACCCCGTACTGAAAATGGGTCAAAGCTACACCAATGTGGCGAAAGGGTCTTTAGGTGAGGCCATACGAAACTTCACACCGGTATTTGATCAAGACAAGATTATTGGAGCCGTGAGCGTTGGTTATTTATCAAAAACCACCAGTGAGCTTATCTATCAACACTTAAAAGAAGCCGCTTGGTTGGTGATTTTACTGTATTTTATTGGCGTATTAATCGCCATGATATTCATCGCCAAATTAAAACGTACTTTTTTAACGCTTGAACCAGAAGAGATTGTTCACAAGTTCAAAGAGCAAGAACTCATTCTCGACAGCATTCGTGATGGCATTATTGCGGTCAATCACGAACAACAAATTACCGCCGTTAACAGCATGGCAATGGAATGGCTGACTATGAAGGCGCTCACGCCGAATGAAGTCATCAATAAATCATTGAAGCATTATTCACAGAGCCTTTCTCACTTTGCACTCGAAGCGCAAGGTCACATTATTCAACGCCATTTCAGTATTGGTAAACTGGATTTTCTCGCCACCCTTTATCCCTTAGCCTATGCAAAAGATAACTTTGGTTACGTCATTGTTTTTTACCCTGATCATGGTGAGAAGTCCCTCGAACAAGAACTCACCAGTACAAAAAACTACGCCGACTTACTGCGCGCCAAAACCCATGAATATACCAATCGCCTTAATGTTCTGTCGGGTATGCTTCAAGCCGAACGCTATCCAGAGGCGGTGGAATTTCTGCAGCAAGAGAGTGATGGTGACCAAGCCATGCTACGTCAGATCATTCAAACCATTGAAAACAGTGCTGTAGCAGGACTCATTTTTGCGAAGCATAATAAAGCAAAAGACCTACAGCTTGAATTATTGATCGACAGCGATTGCCAGCTCGGTCTTTATTCACCACAAGTTAATGAAGCCTTGGTCACCCTGTTAGGCAATTTACTTGACAATGCCATGCTGGCGGCTTGGCATAATCGCCATGTGAGAACGGCTTTCGTCAAGCTCTTTATCAGTGACCGTAATGCTCATATCATGCTACAAGTAGAAGACAGTGGTGCAGGTATAGACGCCAAGTTAGAAAATCGAATATTAGACTTTGGTGTCAGCAGCAAACACAATACCGAGCAAAATGGTATTGGACTTTATCTGGTGAGGAAAATCGTTGACCAATTTCATGGCAGTTTGGATTGGGAGCGCAGCGAAGAAAATACCACCGTTTTTAGTATTTATTTGGACAAACAGGCCTTAAAAAGATGACCAGCATTGCGGTAATGATTGTGGAAGATGACCTTAGAGCCAGCTATGTGCTTGAATCCACCATTAATCAACAAACGGGATACAATGTGGTGGCCGTTTGTGAGTCCTTGGCCGAAGCTCAACTGAAAGCGGCTGCCTTTCAACCCGAGTTGGTCATGGTGGACATCAGTCTTCCTGATGGTAATGGCTTACAGCTCATCCAAAGACTTAAACAGGATTTACCTAACGCCAGTTTTATCATGACCACAGCTGAGCGTGAAACCAAAACCATCGAAAAAGCCATTCAATTAGGCGTAATGGATTATTTGGTCAAACCCATTCGTATGTCTAGGGTTGAACAAGCTTTGGCTGATTACACTGAATTCAAGCAACGCATCAACAAACTGGACAGAGTCGATCAACAAGATATCGACGCCTTATTTAGAAAAAAATCAAGCCAAGATAAAAGTCGTAAAACCCCTAAAGGAATAGACGAAACTACCTTAGAGGTCTTGCTAGAACACCTGAAAAAGATGGGCAACGGACCTTTCACTGCGGACGACATTGGTGCAGCCGTTAGCTTGAGCCGAATTACCGCACGCCGTTATTTAGAGTATCTAGAAACGCAAGGTCAAGTATCCATGACACTGGATTACAAAACTGGCGGACGCCCTAAACAGCTTTATAGCAAAACCCTATAAAAAATCTGTTTGTTGCTCAATGTCATCAAATTGGCTATTAACAATGCCTCAAAGCTTATCATTCCTATTTGCCTGCTTGGTTTTGTGGTGCAGCTTGATTATGATAAGCCCATGAACAAGCCCAAGCATTTCATTCAAGCCATGTCGAATAAAATTCGAGGGCTGTTTAAACCTAAGCCACGCCCTCTCAATACCCTGTTTATCGGTATCGATTATGCTTGCTTTTGCTTGGCTGAAGCGTTACTTCAAGGCAAAGCTGGCAGACCTGTTACTATCGCAGCCTTTATTGATGATGAACCTTGGAACAATCGAACCAGCGTGTTGGGCTCCACTGTTTATTCTCCTAGTGAAATATCCGCATTGGTGCCCAAACATCAAGTAGATATGATTATTCAAATTGAAGGGGAATCTCTGGAAATTGCCAGCAATATTTGGCAAGGCATATTGGCAACTGGCGTAAAGGTCCTCACCCTTAACTTGGATCAAGACCTTAACGAACAGCTAGATACAGTACGAGAACACAGCCTACTTTGTCGACAATAGGGCCAATTGCTCAATCGGCATGGTCATCGCCATATGCAAAGATTGTTGAGAGCTCATTGGCACAGCGTCTAGAGCATTGGAATAAAAAGCTTGCGGTAATTGAATATCGTTTCTTTGCGCCAATAAAGTACGCACCTGTCGAATATCGACACTGTCTTGTTGCTTGAGCTGCTGTAACTCATCTGCATTCAAACTGGCCGTTGCGCCACCCGGCAAATAAATTGTCCCTGTCACAAAATCAACGCCAAAAGCGACCACACCAGGCACAAAGAACAAAAGCAAACCTATCGCATTAAGAGCCACCACTCCAGCATCAATCGGCCCATGACTCAGACCACGACGATCAGGATAAAGAAGGGTGCCACAGGCGGTCAACTGAGACACTAACAACAGACCGACAATCGCTTTGATAAATCTTGAATCACGTCCCTTATTTAGATGATAAGACTGTAAAACCGCTTGCTCGGATAAGACATTTGTCACTTTGATCATTGGACTCACTCTTTTCAACTCATAGTGAAATCACTTTAGCTGCTTATCCGATACTCTGCCAAAACTCGAACAAATTATTACACAATCCTTTCAGGTAACCGACGCTTACCTTTAAGAAAAGCCATCAGGCTTTCGAAATATTGGTCAATTGATCATCGACTTTATTGGCAACATAAGCCCCAATGGGGAAGGCACTGGTAGCAGCAGGAGAAGGCGCATTACAAACATGCAAAGTGCGCTCACTATCAGCAAAAAGGAAATCATGTACTAGTGAACCATCTTTCATCACGGCTTGTGCACGAATCCCAGTAGGATATGGTTGTAAGTCCTCCAGCTCAATAAGATCACAGTATTTACGCACCTGCTGTAAATAGCCAGCTTTGAACCAAGAGTTTTTCGTTTCGATTAATCCGGTTTTCCAATAGGTTTTGAGTAACCGCCAGAAACCAGGAAAAGACAACATCTCAGCCACATCTTTTATACTAAAATTAATGCGACCATAGCCTTCTCTCTTCCAACCTTGCACCGCATTGGGACCCACCATTATCGAGCCGTCAATCATACGCGTCAGGTGAATGCCAAGAAAAGGTAGCTCAGGATCTGGAATAGGATAAATGAGGTGCTTCACAATATTATTGTGATGTGCGGGTAATTGATAATACTCACCACGAAAAGGAATTATTTGAAAATCCGTTGGAATCTTCAGCATTTTGCTCAATCGATCAGCCATTACTCCACCACAACTGACCAGAAAATCAACCTGCAAATGATTTTTTTTAAATTTGATGTCGACATAATGCTTGTGTTCTTCTAAATCCACGACTTCACTTTCTAACATCAAAGCACCACCCGCATGCTCAAATAGTTCAGCCAGTTTGAAGCAAATTTGTTGATAATTCACTATACCAGTAGAAGGCACATACATTGCGGCAACGCCTTTAATATTTGGCTCGCGACGATTTAATTCCGCTTCATCAAGTAATTCCACCTTTAAACCATTTTCACGGCATTGCTTGTGCAAGACCAGCATGCGCTCAACTTCCACTTCATTAGTGGCGACCAGCAATTTACCGCACTCTTCAAAATCAATACCGTGTTCACGACAGAAAGCTTTGGTGTCTTTTGCACCACGAAAGCAGAAATCGGCTTTGAGCGAACCCGGAGCGTAATAGACACCTGAATGAATCACACCAGAGTTATGACTCGTTTGATGCAAACCAACTTGCGCCTCTTTCTCTATCAACAAAACTCGATATTTTGGATAACGGGTTTGTAATTGCCACGCCGTGGATAAGCCCACAATACCGCCACCTATAACAGCAATATCGTACAGAGACTTTTGAAACATTCTGTAAACCTCCCAGACTGAATACTTTATTATTGTTCATATTGTTCAATTTGGAGAAAAGTTATTTCATTTTTTTCCACATAGGCAAATCGAAAAAGATCTGGGTTGTCTGAATATAGACGTATGCACTTGTGACAAACACAGGCCGTGCCTTGCGCTTCTATTGGTAATAAAGCCAACATTTGTTGAGGAATAGATTCCACAAAACACCAACAGGCTTGTTCTTTTTCTAGACCACAAGCAGCATCTTGCTGGCAAAATGGACATTTAGACATAGTATTCTCGCAAAAAAAATCCCCGCCAATGGCGAGGATTTTATCATCTATGATGATGAATACATCACTTGCTTACCAGCCAGTGATTTCTTTCAATGCAGAACCTATGTCAGCAAGAGAACGAACTGTCTTAACGCCAGCGTCTTGTAGAGCAGCGAATTTCTCGTCAGCAGTACCTTTACCACCAGAAATGATCGCACCAGCGTGACCCATACGCTTACCAGCAGGTGCCGTTACACCAGCAATGTAAGACACAACAGGCTTAGTCACGTTTGCTTTGATGTAAGCAGCCGCTTCTTCTTCCGCTGTACCACCGATTTCACCTATCATAACGATGGCTTCGGTTTGTGGATCGTTCTGGAACATTTCTAGAACGTCGATAAAGTTAGTACCAGGGATTGGGTCACCACCGATACCAACACAAGTAGACTGACCGTAACCAGCATCCGTAGTTTGCTTAACCGCTTCGTAAGTCAAGGTACCAGAACGAGATACGATACCCACTTTACCTGGCAAGTGAATGTGGCCAGGCATGATACCTATCTTACATTCGCCTGGGGTGATTACACCTGGGCAGTTAGGACCGATTAGGCGAACACCTAGCTCGTCACATTTTACTTTACAATCAAGCATATCAAGGGTTGGAACACCTTCAGTGATACAAACGATTAGCTTGATACCAGCGTTAGCTGCTTCTAGGATAGAGTCTTTTACGAAAGGAGCAGGAACATAGATAACAGAAGCTTCAGCGCCTGTTTCTTCTACCGCTTCTTTCACTGTGTTGAACACAGGAAGACCTAGGTGAGTTTGACCGCCTTTACCAGGCGTTACACCACCAACCATTTTTGTTCCGTAAGCAATGGCTTGCTCAGAGTGGAACGTACCTTGACCGCCAGTGAAACCCTGACAGATGACTTTCGTATCTTTGTTAATTAAGACAGACATTATTATTTGCCCTCCGCAGCTTTAACAACTTGTTCAGCTGCGTCTTTTAGACTTGTTGCAGCAATGATGTCTAGACCAGAGTTAGCGAGAACTTCACGGCCTTTCTCTGCGTTAGTACCTTCCAAACGTACAACAACAGGTACGTTTACGCCAACTTGCTCAACCGCACCAATGATACCTTCTGCGATCATGTCACAACGTACGATACCACCAAAGATGTTAACCAATACGGCTTTAACATTGCTGTCAGAAAGGATGATTTTAAATGCTTCTGCTACACGTTCTTTAGTCGCACCACCACCAACGTCTAGGAAGTTAGCTGGCTTACCGCCGTGTAGGTTAACTATGTCCATAGTACCCATTGCTAGGCCAGCACCGTTTACCATGCAACCTACGTTACCATCTAGAGCAACATAATTAAGCTCCCACTGAGCAGCATGTGCTTCACGCTCATCTTCTTGAGATGGATCATGGAACTCTTGCATTTTCTTCTGACGGTATACCGCGTTGCTATCGATGTTGATCTTACCGTCTAGACAATGCAAGTTACCTTCGTCAGTGATGACTAGAGGGTTGATTTCTAGTAGAGCGAAGTCATAGTCATGGAACATTTGCGACAAACCAAGGAAGATCTTAGTGAACTGCTTGATTTGAGTTGGGTTTAGGCCCATTTTGAATGCCATTTCACGCGCTTGGTAAGGTTGAGCACCTACTAGCGGATCTATGATGGCTTTATGAATAAGTTCTGGCGTTTCTTCCGCAACTTTCTCGATTTCCACACCACCTTCAGTAGAAGCCATGAAAACCACTTTACGAGTCGAACGGTCAACAACAGCACCTAGGTACAATTCATTGGCAATATCAGTGCAAGATTCAACAAGAATCTTAGCCACTGGCTGACCATTAGCGTCTGTTTGGTAAGTAACTAGGTTTTTACCCAACCAGTTAGCCGCAAAAGCTTTTACTTCGTCATAAGAATCTACAAGCTTCACACCACCCGCTTTACCGCGACCACCTGCGTGAACTTGAGCTTTAACAACCCACTTGTCGCCACCAATTTTTTTCGCAGCTTCGACCGCCTCTTCTGGCGTATCTACTGCGTACCCTGTCGATACTGGCAGGCCATATTCAGCGAAAAGCTGTTTAGCCTGATATTCATGTAGGTTCATTTGATTCTTCCGCTCATCTGAATGATTGACATAAGTTCTGTCGATTAAGACAGAAATTGCCGACTTAGGAGCCGGCAAATCTAATTTTTATTAACGCTTTTTACGGTTCGCAACGTGAATTGCGTGACCATCCACAGCCAAGGCTGCTTCATGAACTGCTTCACTTACTGTTGGGTGAGCGAATACAGTCAAAGCAATGTCTTCTGCTGTTGAGCCGAATTCCATTGCTATTACTGCTTGCGCAATCAAGTCAGCCGCATGACCACCAATAATATGGCAACCTAAGATACGGTCTGTTTCTTCACAAGCAATGATCTTAACAAAACCATCTGTGTCGTTTGCCGCCATAGCACGACCAGAGGCTGCAAATGGGAATTTACCCACCTTGTATTTAACGCCTTCTGCTTTAAGCTCTTGTTCACTCTTACCTACCCAAGCCAATTCTGGGTGAGTGTAGATGACAGAAGGAATGCAGTCGTAGTTCATTTGCGCTTTGTGACCCGCAATGATATCCGCTACCATGACACCTTCCTCAGAGGCTTTGTGTGCCAACATCGGGCCACGAACGATATCACCAATCGCGAACACACCAGGTACAGAAGTTCGGCACTGCTCGTCAACAAACACAAAACCGCGCTCATCAAGATTGACACCTGAATCCGCCGCCAAACAACCGTCAGTGAAAGGCTTACGGCCAACCGCAACAATTAACTTATCGAAGGTTTGCTTCTGCTCTTCACCTTTTGCATCAAGGTAAGTCACTTCCACTTCTTCACCATTAATTTGGCTACCAGTCACGCGCGCGCCAGTACGGATATCCAATTTCTGCTTCTTGAAGATTTTCGCCGCTTCTTTAGACAAGTCTTGATCACATAGGCTTAGGAAAGCATCTTGCGCTTCAAGCACAACCACTTCAGAACCCAAACGCGCCCATACTGAACCCAACTCAAGACCGATAACACCGGCACCGATAACACCCAAGCGCTTAGGTACTTCACGGAACTCAAGTGCACCTTCGTTATCAACAATGATGTCACCAGTACGTGGTGCTGGCGGAATGTTCACAGGCACAGAACCTGTTGCCAGAATAACGTTCTCTGCTTCGAAGACAGTAACAGTACCGTCGTGAGCAGTGAACTCAACTTTTTTGTTCGCTAGCAGCTTACCGAAACCTTCAAAGCTCGTCACACCGTTTGCTTTGAACAAACCTGTGATACCACTCGTTAGTTGGTCAACGATTTTGTCTTTGCGATCCACCATGGCATTAACGTCCATGGATACATCACCAACACTAATACCGTGTACACCGTATGTGTCTTTCGCATCATGGTATTTTTGTGAAGAATCCAACAAAGCTTTAGAAGGAATACAGCCAACGTTCAAACAAGTTCCACCTAAACGTGGCTTGTTGTCTTTGTCTAACCATTTTTCGATACAAGCTGTCTTCAGACCAAGCTGAGCAGCACGGATTGCAGCCACATAACCACCAGGGCCGCCACCAATTACAACAACATCAAATTTATCAGACATAAGAGATCCCATTTTTCAGTCAAGCTAAGCGGCAGTAACCCAAACCATCGCCGCTCAGCATTCAGTTCATACCACTAGATGCGTATGAATCCTTAGATTTCAAGTACCTTAGATTTCAAGCAATAGACGCGCTGGATCTTCTAGTAACTCTTTGATAGTTACTAAGAACTGAACCGCTTCTTTGCCGTCGATCATACGATGGTCATAAGACAAAGCCAGATACATCATTGGCTGAATCACGACTTGACCATTTACCGCCATTGGACGTTCTTGGATTTTATGCATACCCAAGATAGCGGTTTGTGGTGGGTTAATGATTGGTGTAGACATCAAAGAACCGAAAGTACCACCGTTGGTGATGGTGAAAGTACCGCCTTGCATGTCGTCCATACCCAATTTGCCTTCGCGACCGCGAATAGCAAAATCCATAATAGAAGATTCGATATCAGCAAGCCCCATAGCTTCAGTATTACGCAATACAGGTACCATCAAACCACGGTCGGTAGAGACTGCTACACCAATATCTTGGTAACCATGATAGACCATGTCGTTACCATCAATAGAAGCATTTACTGCTGGGAAGCGTTTCAATGCTTCTGTTGCCGCCTTCACGAAGAAAGACATGAAGCCCAGTTTGGTACCGTTATGCACCTTCATGAATTCGTCTTTGTACTTCTTACGAATTTCCATCACAGGGCCCATGTTAACTTCATTGTAAGTCGTTAACATTGCCGCTGTTTGCTGCGCTTCAACCAAACGCTTAGCGATGGTGGCACGTAGACGTGTCATAGGTACGCGTTTTTCAACACGACCATCCGCACCCAGTGCTGGCATAGCTGCAGCGGGTGCCGCTTTCGCTGCAGGTGCTGCTGCAGGCTTAGCTTTCACTGCCGCTTCAACATCTTCTTTAGTAATACGGCCACCTTTACCTGTCCCTTTCACTTGAGCTGGTGTCAAACCTGCTTCTGCTAAGGCTTTACGCGCTGCAGGGCCAGCTACTGCGTCTTCATCGCCAGCTTCAACTGCGGCAGCAGGCGCTGCTGCTTGCGCTGCAGGTGCAGCCGCTTCACCAGAAGCACCCACAAGGAAAGTGGCTAGTACTTCATCACTTAATACGGTATCACCTTCGTTTTTGGCAATATCACCAATCACACCATCGGCAGGCGCAACCACTTCAAGAACCACTTTATCGGTTTCGATATCAACAATGTGCTCATCACGAGAACAAGCTTCACCTGGTTGTTTGTGCCATGCCGCAACCGTACCATCCGCTACCGACTCAGGGAAAGTTGGTGCTTTAATTTGTACCGTTTCTTTTGCAGAAGAAGACGCTGCAGGAGCCGCTGTTTGTTCCGCTGCTGCTGGAGCAGATGCCGCCGCACCACCCTCTTCAAATTTTGCTAGGACTTCATCGCTTAGTACGACGTCGCCCTCGTTTTTAATAATTTCTGAGATCACACCATCCGCTGGTGCAACCACTTCAAGAACCACTTTATCGGTTTCGATATCAACGATGTGCTCATCACGAGAACAAGCTTCGCCTGGCTGTTTGTGCCAAGTAGCCACGGTTCCGTCGGCTACGGATTCTGGAAAAGTAGGTGCTTTAATTTCAATACTCATTTTATACCCTTATCTCTGACAGGCTATGGTACTAACCAACTAGTGCGTCGTTGACCAGTGCTTCTTGCTCTTCAACATGGACTGACATGTAACCCGCTGCTGGTGCAGCTGACGAAATACGACCCGCAAAGCGAATCTTCAATTCTGGGTACAGTTTTTCCAATACTCGATTCATACGGTGGCGGTTGGAATGCCAAGCGCCTTGGTTTTTCGGCTCTTCTTGACACCAAACCAAACTCTCAACATTTTTGTAAGGCTCCAATACCACTTCAAGATCAGCGTATGGGAACGGATACAATTGCTCCAAACGAACTACAGCAACGTCTTCTTTTTGTAACGCTTCACGACGATTAATCAAATCGTAATAAACTTTACCGCTACACAATACAACGCGTTTTACTTTATCAGCCGCAATGGTTTCAGACGCTTCTGGTAAGACCGTTTTGAAACTGCCTTCGGCTAATTCTTCCAATGTCGAGATAGCTTGTTTATGACGCAACAAACTTTTCGGCGACATAATGATCAAAGGACGACGCATTGGGCGAATAGCCTGACGACGCAAGATATGGAAAATTTGCGCAGGGGTAGTCGGTACACATACCTGAATATTGTACTCTGCACACAACTGCATGAAACGTTCTAGTCGAGCAGAAGAATGCTCAGGCCCTTGACCTTCATAACCATGCGGCAACAACATAGTCAAACCACACAGACGTCCCCACTTATGCTCACCACTGGTAATGAACTGGTCAATTACCACTTGCGCACCGTTAGCGAAGTCACCAAATTGCGCTTCCCAGATCACCAAACCTTGTGGTGACGTGCTGGCATAACCATATTCAAACGCGAGTACTGCTTCCTCAGAAAGATAGGAATCATACAAATCCAAGGTTGGCTGATCATCAGACAAATGTTTCAGTGGAATGTAAGTGCTGCCATCTTTTTGGCTATGCACAACAGCATGACGATGAGAGAAAGTGCCGCGACCAGAATCTTGACCGGTAATGCGAATCGGGTAGCCTTGCTCAAGCAAGGTTGCGAAAGCAAGTGTTTCCGCATAACCCCAGTTAAGGGATAAAGCACCAGCGGTCATTTTATCACGATCTTGATAGATCTTTTGTACCTGACGTTGGACCACGATACCATCTGGAATATGCGTCAATTTTTTAGCAACGTCTTGTAGTTCTGCTAATGGGTAACCGGTATCGCCTTCGGCTGTCCATTCAACACCTAAGTAAGGCGTCCAATCAACAAACAATTTCGTTTGTGACTCCAGTACCAAACTTTTCGCAACGTGTCTTCCGTTGTCCAGATCTTCACGGTTTTCATTTACCATTTGATCGGCTTCGTCCTTACTGATCACACTTTCGTTGATTAGGCGATCGGCGTAAAGGTTACGCGTGGTTTTCAACTTACTGATGATGTTGTACATCAAAGGTTGAGTACCAGAAGGCTCATCTGTTTCGTTGTGACCACGACGACGGTAACATACCATGTCGATCACCACATCACGACCAAACTCGTAACGGTAATCCAAAGCTAATTGCGTTACGAACAACACGGCTTCTGGATCATCACCATTCACATGGAAGATAGGTGCTTGAATCATTTTCGCAACGTCTGTCGCATATTCAGTAGAGCGCGCATCTTCTTGACGGTTCGTCGTAAAACCAACTTGGTTATTGACCACAATATGAACCGTACCACCCGTTCGGTAAGCACGAGTTTGTGACATTTGGAAGGTTTCCATTACCACACCTTGACCAGCAAAGGCTGCGTCACCGTGAATGGAAATTGGCACTACGGTTTTACCTGTGCTGTCTTTACGTCTGTCTTGACGAGCTCGAACAGAACCTTCAACCACAGGCGAAACGATTTCCAAGTGCGATGGATTGAAAGACAGAGCGATGTGAACTTCGCCACCTGCCGTCATCACATTGGAAGAGAAACCTTGGTGGTATTTCACATCACCAGAGGTATTAACAAGCTTCTTACCTTCAAATTCGTCGAATAGATCTTTCGGATTTTTACCTAGGGTATTCACCAAAACGTTTAAACGACCACGGTGCGCCATACCAATTACAACTTCTTTGGCACCAAGAGCACCAGAACGTTGAATCAGTTCGTTCACCATAGGGATCAAACTTTCGCCACCTTCCAAACCAAAACGCTTAGCGCCTGGGTAGCGACTGGCAAGGTATTTTTCCAAACCTTCGGCTGCGGTTAGACGTTCTAGTAGGCTTTCGCGAGTTTCTTTTGAGTATTCAGGGCGGGATCGAACGGATTCTACTCTCTGTTGCAACCAAGCTTTTTCTTGCGTATCAACAATGTGCATAAACTCATAGCCGATACTTCCACAGTAAGTTTTTTCCAATTCTGATACGATTTCACTTAACTTCATACTGTCTTTGTTAAAGAACAAAGAATTGACGTTAAATGACGTGTCCAAATCGGCGCCGGTTAATTGGTGGTAACCAATATCCAAGTCCGCCACTCTTTCACGCTTTTGTAATCCAAGAGGATCCAATGTGGCATGTTGATGACCACGAACGCGGTACGCATTAATCAACTGCAAAACACCGATTTGTTTCTGCTCATGATCAGAGCTGACGGCAGCACCAGCACTGGCAGGCATCGCTCTGAATTTGTTTTTACTTATTTGCAGAAATTGTTCTTGAATCACTGAATGAGGAAGATCTGTTGACTGGGCTTCGCTAACGCGAGGCAATTGGTCAAAACATTTCCGCCATTCTTCCGAAACTGAATTCGGATCGACGAGGTAGCTTTCAAACAACCCTTCTACATATTCCAAGTTTCCACCTGAAAAATGAGAGGTGCTCCACAGCAACTCCATTAAACTTTCGTGCATTCTCGATCACCCTTATGTTCGAGCCAGCTACCGGGGTCCCGGTTCAATCTAACGATTGATCTTTTTATCAGGCCCGTAAGACTTATTACAGTCTCGATTTTTTGTTTACTTCCAGCTACTTTCGCCCTATTACGTTCAATACTAAGCCACTAAAAGCATGTCACTCAATTGATGAAACACTTTGAATCCATAATCACTGAGTTAGCGACTTTTCTTAGCACATCCTTGCTCGTAAAGGTCGAATTTTAAATTCTTTTCATCTTATTCTCCAGCGGAGAATATGCAAAAATGGCGGCATTGAATCAGGATTCAAGCCGCCGATATCGGCAGTTAATTGTAGATCAACTTGATACTAACTGCATCTTCCATCGATCAGGTTGCTCTTTGTAGCAACATAGAACGGATATTACCAATTGCCTTCGTTGGGTTTAACCCTTTAGGACACACGTTCACACAGTTCATAATACCGTGGCAACGAAACACACTAAACGGATCATCCAACTCACTCAAACGCTCTTGCGTTGCATTGTCACGGCTGTCCGCCAAGAAACGGTAAGCTTGTAACAAACCAGAAGGCCCAACAAACTTATCTGGGTTCCACCAGAAAGATGGACAGGCGGTTGAACAACATGCACACAAGATACACTCATATAGACCATCAAGCTTTTCACGCTCTTCAGGACTTTGCAGACGCTCGATTGCTGGCGCTGGCGTATCGTTCATCAAATATGGACGAATCTTTTCATACTGCTTGTAGAACTGCCCCATATCAACAACCAAGTCACGCACTACTGGCAACCCAGGCAGTGGACGTAACACCAGCTTGTTGCCTTTAGCGGCAGTAGAAACCGTTGTAATACAAGCCAATCCGTTCTTACCAGACATATTCATACCATCTGAACCACACACACCTTCACGGCATGAGCGGCGGTAAGAAATGGTCGGATCTTGCGCTTTCAACAAGTTCAGAACGTCTAGCACCATCAGGTCTTTACCTTCTGGTAACTCAACTTCGTAGTCCTGCATGTAAGGAGCATCGTCCTTCTCAGGATTATAGCGATAAATACTAACTAACATTCACATAACTCCTTAGTAAGAACGTGCTTTAGGTGGGAAAGCTTCCATTGTTTTAGGCGCGAAGTTAACGTCACGCTTAGTCACTTTCTTATCCGCTGGGTGATACAGAGAGTGTTTCAACCAGTTCTCATCATCACGCTCAGTGAAGTCGTTACGGGCGTGAGCACCACGACTCTCTTTACGGAATTCAGCAGGAACGGCTGTTGCCTCTGCCACTTCAAGCAAGTTTTCAAGCTCAAGAGCTTCAATACGAGCAGTATTGAAGGCTTCACTCTTATCAGCAAGGTGAAGATTTTCAATACGCTTACGAATTTCCGCTAGCTGCTCTAGGCCTTTCTGCATAGAGTCGCCTTCACGGAATACACCGAAATACAATTGCATCACACGTTGCAGGTCAGCACGCACTTCCGCAACACTTTCACCACCTGTTGAAGCGTTCAAACGATTCAAGCGTTCCATGGCTTTTTCAATGTCTGTGTCTGTTGCGTCTAGGGAGTCAAAACCTTCATCCAGAGATTTCTTCACCTGCAAACCAACCGCACGACCGAATACAACCAAGTCAAGCAAAGAGTTACCACCTAGGCGGTTAGCACCGTGTACCGATACGCAAGCGGCTTCACCACAAGCATAAAGACCATCGATTACGACATCTTCACCTGCTTCATTTTGCATTAAAGCCTGACCACCAACGTTGGTTGGGATACCGCCCATCATGTAGTGACAGGTTGGAATCACTGGAATTGGCTCTTTCACTGGGTCAACGTGAGCGAAAGTACGAGACAATTCTAGGATACCTGGCAGACGCTTATTCAATGTCTCTTCACCTAGGTGATCCAGTTTTAGCAATACATGATCACCATCCGGGCCACAACCACGGCCTTCAAGAATCTCTAAGATCATAGAACGTGCAACCACATCACGACCAGCAAGGTCTTTCGCGTTTGGCGCATAACGCTCCATAAAGCGCTCGCCATCTTTATTGATCAGGTAACCACCTTCACCACGACAACCTTCCGTTACAAGCGTACCCGCACCGTAGATACCGGTTGGGTGGAACTGCCACATTTCCATATCTTGCATTGGGAAACCAGCACGCAACGCCATACCGATACCATCACCCGTATTGATGTGGGCATTCGTAGTAGACTGGTAAATACGACCAGCACCACCAGTGGCGATAACCGTTGCTTTGGCTTTCAGGTAAACCGTCTCACCCGTTTCGATACAGATAGCGATCACACCAACAACAGCACCGTCGTTATTTTTCACAAGGTCAGTTGCGTACCACTCATTAAAGAAAGTTGTGCCACCTTTCAGGTTAGCTTGATAAAGCGTATGCAAAAGTGCGTGACCAGTACGGTCTGCTGCCGCACAAGTACGCGCTGCCTGACCACCTTTACCGAAATCTTTCGACTGACCACCGAAAGGACGCTGATAAATACGACCTTGTTCAGTACGAGAGAAAGGCAACCCCATGTGCTCAAGCTCAAAAACCGCTTGAGGGCCGACAGAACACATGTATTCGATAGCGTCTTGGTCACCAATGTAGTCCGACCCTTTTACCGTGTCGTACATGTGCCAGCGCCAATCATCGTTTGGGTCATCACTTGCGATTGCACAGGTAATACCACCCTGCGCTGATACTGTGTGAGAACGCGTTGGGAAGACTTTTGTGATACATGCGGTATCCAAACCTGTCTCAGTTAACTGAAGAGCAGCACGCATACCAGCACCGCCACCACCGATTACAATGGCATCAAATGAAATCGTACGAATATTCGCCATTACTTATAGCCCCCAAAGAACCTGAATGCCCCACACGATGTAAACAAACATAGCTAAACCGCATAGAGATTGAAAAATGAAACGAGCACCTGTTGCTTTAATATAGTCAGTCGAAACAGACCACAATCCGATCCAAGAATGGATACCGATAGACAACAAGACCAACAAACTAAAAATGCGCATCCAAGTAGTTTCGTAAAGCGCACTCCACTGTTCATAAGTTAAGTCTGGGTTGGCCACCAGATAACCAATAATGAACAATGTATAAATAGATAGGACAAGTGCAGAGACTCGCTGCATCATCCAATCGTATAGACCGGAACGGCCAAAGCTTGTGATTTGCGTTACCATATCCACACTCCTGCTAATACGATAAAGACAGCGGCGATAATCAAATTAGCCATTGCCGCACTGCGACCGCTGTCCAACTCTTCGAAATACCCCATGTCCATAAACAAGTGTTTCACCCCTGCCACTAGGTGATACAACAATGCTGAAACCACACTCCACACAATAAACTTGGCAAGGAAACTGGTTTGCATGGTATTAACAACTTGATCAAAACCCTGTTGTGAATCCAAGGACAAATCAAAAGCGTAAAAAAGGAATACCAAGCCCACAAAGAGAATGATTCCCGTTACACGATGAAGAATGGATACAATGGCGGTTACTGGCTGGGATATTGTTAAAATATCTAGATTGACTGGTCTTTTTTTGCTCACGATTTATACACCATCTTTTTGATTGAATGGTCAATCACGACCCTATGCCTATGTCTACGCTTGTATTAAGCAAATCGATCACTAGCCACATAGGACTGAATTTGAAAACCCCATCGATTTACAAATGCTTTACTAAAAGCGACTCTCTTTTAATAACCACAAACAAATCAATGGAATTATCTGGGGCGCAATTATAGACCAGCAAAAAATGCTAAGACAAATAGACAAGACAAGGTGTTTTCAATGATCACCATTCATCAAATGAATGTAGCCATAAACCGAAACAATAATGGTATAAAATTACATAAATGTTGCCATAAAAAACACTTGTTTTATCTTTTATAAACATAACGTTACAAAATACTTGTATGGCATTTAATCAAGTCTAACCCTAGTATTTCGTCAGTTTATTACAAAAAACAGACTGTCCTAGTCAACAAAGTGTCAGTAGTCAAGATTGACTTTTATGGTCTATAAACAGTATTTTTTCTCGCACCTTCTGGGCCTGGATAATCAAATATAATGAATTCTTAGCCCCGGACCAGAATATGAAGGAGACCACAAATGGCTGATAAAAAAGCGCTACTTAAAGTGGACGGGATCGATAAATCCATCGAACTGCCAGTCCTTTCAGGTACTCTCGGCACCGACGTTGTAGACGTTCGTAGCCTTGGTGCCAACGGTGTTTTCACCTATGACCCAGGCTTTATGTCTACCGGCTCTTGCGAATCTGCGATCACCTACATTGACGGTGAAGCTGGCATTCTTCTGCATCGCGGCTACCCTATTGCGCAACTTGCAGAACATTCAGATTACTTAGAAACCTGTTACTTGCTGCTTTATGGAGAATTACCAACTAAAGAGCAAAAAGAAACATTTGAACAAACGGTTGGTAAGCACACCATGGTAAACCAATCCATGCATAAGTTCATTGAGGGCTTCCGTAATGATGCTCACCCAATGGCAATTATGTGTGGACTAGTGGGTGCCCTATCCGCTTTCTACCAAGATCATATGGACATCAACAATCCAGAACATCGTGAAATTGCAGCGTTCCGTTTGATATCCAAAATGCCGACATTGGCTGCGATCTGCTACAAATACTCAAAAGATCAGCCAGTCATGTACCCTCGTAACGACTTGTCTTATGCGGAAAACTTTTTGTACATGATGTTCGCCACGCCCTGTGAAGAATACAAGGTCAATCCTGTATTTGCGAAAGCTATGGATCGCATCTTTGTTTTGCACGCCGATCACGAACAAAATGCGTCGACTTCCACAGTACGTTTAGCAGGCTCTTCTGGTGCTAACCCATTTGCTTGTATCGCAGCAGGTATCGCTACGCTATGGGGCCCTGCCCACGGTGGTGCTAACGAAGCGGTATTAACCATGTTGGAAGAAATCGGTGACGTTGAAAACATCGATGAGTTCATTGCCAAAGCCAAAGACAAGAATGATCCATTCCGTCTAATGGGCTTCGGTCACCGTGTATACAAAAACTTTGATCCACGTGCCAAAGTTATGCGCGAAACTTGTGACCAAGTATTGGCAGAGCTTGGTCAATCGGATGATCCGCTATTGAAGATCGCTAAACGCCTTGAGCAAATCGCCCTGGAAGACCCTTACTTCGTTGAGCGCAAGCTTTACCCGAACGTAGACTTCTACTCTGGCATCATTATGAAAGCCATTGGCATTCCAACTAGCATGTTTACTGTGATTTTCGCCATGTCTCGTACTATTGGTTGGATTTCACACTGGAACGAAATGATCTCTGGACCATACAAAATTGGCCGTCCACGTCAATTGTATGTAGGTCACACACAACGAGATTATACAGCAGACAAGAAATAGCCCTGTCTGCTCATAAAAAAACGCGCCAAGTCGGCGCGTTTTTTTATGATGAAATGTGAATTATCGGTTTATTCTTCGTCTTCTTCGACGATTTCCGTTACGGTTTTATCACCGCATTTTGCGCACTTACCCTCAATCCAAATTCGACCTTGTGCCTCAAACTCTTCCGGTTCAATCATACCAAGATCCATTGCTTGACAGCGATTGCACCAAGTTTGAGTCAAAAAGTCTTGCTGCTCCTCTGCAGAACGTGCATAAAAATCACGAGCAACCACTTGCTCTGCAGGAATATCCGCCATTAATTCACTCCACTATATAAATAAGAAACCACTCGGTTAGCATCAGGATCAAGCGCATTAAGCGGCGTTTCCACTAACAAACTGCTCAAGGAAATAGAGTTGAACAATTTCTGTTTATCACCATCTACCGCAATTCGGTATTCCACTTGTTCCTCTTTCACTTGCACTAAGGTGACTTCTCGAACCACACCAATACTTTCTAAATATGCCTGAACCTTGGCCATAGAAGCATAATTGTTGACCCCACCAATCTGCATGGTCAGCACGCTTGCCGAACCCGCATTACGAACAGATGCATATCGTGAGGCAAATACATAAGCCAATTTGGCACTGGCTTGATCCAATAAGGCTTCCAAGGTATCCCCAGTAAGCGTAAATCGCTCCGTTTCACCTGCCTTTTGCATCACCAACAAGCTACCACCTATGTGTCCAGCATAGCTACTGACACGCAAAGCCGCCACAGCATCCGTCTGATATCGCTTACTTGCATCGGCAATACTGTCTTCAAAGAAGCCCCAAACATCTGCCGCTGTGATACTTTGTAGATCTGTTGCATCAATTAAAGGAGCATAAATGGGCACACCAACTCGACTGCTGGCTAGGGCAAAATCATTTAATATCTGGGAAGGAGCATTGGAGCCAGACAGACGACGAATACCATTATTCTCACTGGCCAACCACACCAACACAGAAGGACGATTGTTACCCCAAACAGGCAAAGCATTTTGGGATAAAAAGCTATCAATGGACTCTTGATAAAAGGTCACTCGAATTTGCTTACCCGGCACCAAACCACCATCACTAGGCAGTAACTCATTCAAAGAAGCAACCGAATGCTGCGCCACCCAACTGGACGCTTGTTGCTGCGCCTGAAGTAACAAATCGCCTGAAATAGCTTCTTTATTACCAGACACTTTTATCAACACCTGCTCTGCAGCCAGAGCAAAGGCTTTATTCAACATTTGCGCTTCCGATTGTGTCACAGGCAAGTTTATCTCTGCACTGTATAAACCTTTTACATTGACCGCTTGCGCAGACGACACAAACCAAAAACTGATAAGTAGAAAAAATATACGAAAATTCATAGCCCTTCCTTCGTTTATTTTGTCTATTCTACTGTCTTAATAGCAAAGAACCATAGCCCTAATGCGTCACTATGCTAAAATGCCCTTTTTTTCCTCGTACCATGATAAGGCATAGGCAATGACCAAGTCGGATAAACCATCGATTAGTTATAAAGACGCAGGCGTCGACATCAACGCAGGCAACCAACTTGTTGAGCGCATTAAAGGCGTTAGTAAAAAAACTCACCGCCCAGAGGTTATGGGCGGCCTTGGCGGTTTCGGCGCCTTAACCCGTTTGCCAACAAAGTACAAAAAACCTGTATTGGTTTCTGGCACGGATGGTGTAGGTACCAAATTGCGTTTGGCTATGGATTTAAACCAACACGACACCATTGGCATCGACTTGGTTGCCATGTGTGTAAATGATCTCGTCGTTGCGGGTGCCGAACCCTTGTTGTTCCTAGATTACTATGCCACAGGCAAACTGGACGTGGATGTGGCAGCGCATGTTGTGACCGGCATTGGCGAAGGTTGCTTGCAAGCTGGTTGTGCTCTTGTGGGCGGAGAAACGGCAGAAATGCCGGGTATGTACCACGATGGTGACTACGACTTAGCAGGCTTCTGTGTGGGAGTTGCTGAAGAAGACAAGATTATTGATGGCAGTAATGTGAAAGCGGGCGATAAGTTGATCGCACTTGGCTCTTCAGGCCCTCACTCTAATGGTTACTCTTTGATTCGTAAGATACTGGAAGTTAGCCAAGCGGATTTAAACACCGACATCCAGGGCGTGGCTTTAAAAGACGCTTTGATGGCACCAACGCGTATTTATGTAAAATCCATCCTGAAATTAATGGAAAGTGTGCAGGTCAATGCGTTAGCTCACATTACAGGGGGCGGCTTACTTGAAAACATTCCTCGCGTTTTACCAGAAGATGCTGCCGCTAAAATCGACGCCAATAGTTGGACTCGTCCAGCGGTATTTGATTGGCTTCAAGAACAAGGAAATGTCGAGCAAGAAGAGATGTACCGTGTTCTAAACTGTGGCGTTGGCATGGTACTGTCTATTAATGCGGATCAAGCAGATAAAGCGCTGGCCATTCTGCAAGCAGAAGGCGAAGAGGCTTGGATCATTGGTGAAATTTGCCCACGCAATGGTGGCAAAGACGTACTCATTTCTGACCTTGAGTCAAACGCATGAGTTGTCCCATTGTTGTTCTGATTTCAGGCAGTGGTAGCAATTTGCAGGCTTTGATTGATCAAAGTCTGCAAGGCAAATTAGATGTTGAGATCAAAGCCGTCATTAGCAATAAGGCCGATGCTTTTGGTTTGGAGCGAGCAAAAAAAGCAAACATCCCAAACCATGCTTTAAGTCATAAAGAATTTGAATCTCGCGAAGCATTCGATTTAGCGTTACAAGAATTGATCGATCAGTATCAACCTAAATTAGTCGTTTTAGCCGGCTTTATGCGCATTTTAACTGAAACCTTTACGCAACATTATGAAGGTAGAATGCTTAACATTCATCCTTCACTGTTACCTAAATTCAAAGGCTTAAACACACATCAAAGAGCCATTGATGCACAGGAAGCAGAACATGGTGTGTCGGTTCATTTTGTCAGCTCTGAATTAGATGCTGGTGCAGTTATTCTTCAAGCCAGCACGCCAATAGCAGCAACCGACAATGCTGACAGCTTGGCTCAGAAGGTACATGCTCTTGAACATGTCATTTATCCTCTGGCGGTAAAATGGTTTAGCGAAGAGCGACTGATATTACAGCAAGGCAAAGCCCTATTGGATGGTGAGACACTAGAGGAAACCGGTGTTCGTTATCATCAAGGGTTAAATTAGATAGGAGAAAGCATGGGAATTCATAAAATCTCAATTTGGTTAATTGCATTTTTTATGTCTATTCCTATGCTTGCTTTTGCGAATGAAGCGATTACTGATAACAAGATTGCAAATGACAATAACGACCCTTTTTTGCAAGCTTACTCTGCGGTATACAGTACCGTATGGAAAAAAGGCATCAGTCTAAAAGTCGAAGGCAAACAAACACTTTCCAAGCAAACAGGTGACATGTGGAAGTTTATTTTTACTGCTGACAGCCTTATTGCTTCGTTAATGGAATCATCAGAATTCTACGTCCGCGATCATCAAATTATTCCAACCCAATACCATTATAAAACCAAAGTACTGGGCAAAACGCGCAAAGCGACTTTAACCTTTGATTGGAAAAAACGCTTGGTACGTAATGATGTTGAAGAAAAACCTTGGAACCTGACCATCAGCCCAAACACATTGGACAAACTCTCTATTCAGTTACAGATTCGTCAAGACTTAAAACAAGGTAAAAACCAATTTGATTATCTGATTGCTGACGGCGGCTACATCAAAAACTGGCTATTTCAACGAGAAAAAACGGAGACTATCAAGACTAAACTAGGTTATCTATCCGCCATCAAAATGGTACGTACAGACAACCTCAGCAAAGGTAAACAGACTTCTTTCTGGTTTGTCCCCGAATTAGACTACTTGCTCGTCAAATTGGTTCACAAGGAAGACGGCGAATCCTATTCCCTAGATATTGAGTCATTTGAGCGACTTTAAGTCTTCCCAACTGTTGAAATTGGATAGCTCATTATCAAGTCGCCAACAGACTGGCTGACAGCCGAAGTCTTCATAAAATGACAAGACTGAAAGGCCATCTTGGCTGCTGAGGAATACGTCTAAAGCAAACAAACTCGACGCCACCGGCATAATGGCATGTAACGGATGGCTCCCTTGATCATTATGTAAATAATGAATTTGAGTGGGGCTATGTTTTGCTGCTGCTAACAAGGCCTCAAACGCTGCAACAGAGATTAAAGGGGTATCACAAGGAGAAATGATAAGATGCGAAGTTTTCATATCAGACAAGCAAGTGTACAAACCCGCCAAAGGCCCTATGTCTAACATTTGTATGTCATCAGCACATACTTCAAAACCCAATTCCTCATACTCTGCCAAATGACGATTGGCATTAATGACGACACGATCCACTACTTTATCTAACGTATTGGCGACATGTTGTGCCATGGGCTTACCACGAAAAGACAATAACCCCTTGTCTTCACCTGATACTCTTTCACCCTTACCACCCGCTAAAACGACACCTGTTACAGAGGTTATATCCATATTTTAATTCGCTTTTGCTAACCATTGAAAATGACGATTAGACCAAATTTCATCTGCCATTGCCAAGCAAGCTGCGTGTGACTCAATACGATAAACTAACCCCACCACGGCTGCCAATGTCTGACGAACCGCTTGCTGCCCAAATGGATCTGAGCTTTTACCTTGCCAGTGATCCAACATACGCGACACAGCCAAATTGTCCTTACAACGCTTATAACTCGTTTCGGCTTTGCTCCAACGGCTCCAACTGGCTTGTTGGCTTTGCCATTTGCCTAAGGTGACATCGCGCTCAGGATTCACTTCCGCTTCCCCATTACCACCACGAAACACTAACACTGAATTGTCATGTAAAGCTTCGCAGGCTTGCAGATGTAATTCATCATAGCCCCGATGGAATACACCATGAACGCTGTGTGGAGCGGAAAAAGGATTCATCATACGCACC
Organism: Marinomonas sp. THO17; assembly: GCF_040436405.1. Lineage (NCBI taxonomy): Bacteria > Pseudomonadati > Pseudomonadota > Gammaproteobacteria > Oceanospirillales > Oceanospirillaceae > Marinomonas > Marinomonas sp. THO17. The sequence goes on from NZ_AP031575.1 coordinate 1,074,753, forward strand.
ACAGTATTCACAGGGGAACGTAACCCTAATATATGTTTTAAATCCATCATGCGAGCTAATACAGGATGAATAGCTGTCAAACTCATAAAAGCAAAATTGTTTTTTTGCAGAGCAATATCTGCTGCAATAACCGAATCAGACTCCTCAAGCTCGAAAGCTTGTAACACCTGATTGACGTAAATACGCTCTTCGCCAACAAATGCGTGTCCATGCATCAAGACACGTACCCCGGCGTTGGCAAGCGCCAAAGCCGCCAATAAAAACCAAGGTAATTCATTGCGTTTACCAGCATAAGCTGGCCAATCTAGATCAACCTTTTCTTGCAAGCGATCTTGCTGAGCAAGAAAACGACGCGTGGCCCGGGTAAAACCAACCGTTTCCGCCACTGTCTCTTCGCGAATTCGAATCAGCATCCAAAAAGCACCGGCTTGCTCTGGCGCAACCTCTTCATTGAGCAATAAGCTCATTGCCCGTTCCGCTTCTTGTTCTGTTAATGATCGAGCGCCTTTTTTTCCACGCCCTAAAATCTGTACATAGGTTTTGAATTCATCACTCATGCACTTTGCTCCACTTGTATTGGAATAAAAGGTTTTAGTTCAGGAATACAAGAACCACAATTCGTACCACACTTTAACTCTACGCCCAACTCAGTGACGGTAGAAGCTCCTTCTGCCACAGCCTTTTGAATTTGTTTACTGCCCACCTGAAAACACGAACAAACAATTTCACCTTTATCCTCTGCTGTCGCCAAGCTTCCAGCTAAAATCGCCATACGCTCCAGTTCAGACACTTTGGCTGCGGGCGCTAATTTCTCTACCAACCAATCCACAGCAAGTTTCTCTGGTGAAGCCTGTAAGTAGACAACAAACATCAATTCACCATTGGACAAACCGGCTAATCGTTGTTGGTGAGTCAGAGCATTGTCATAGTGCAACCAATCCACCTGTTGTGAGGCCGCCAAGGCATTCGCTAATTGCGCTTGCCAAACTGCCTTATCAAGCATCTCGTCCAAGGCTATCTGATAGTGATATCCAAACTCTGATGGCACTCGACACCAGTAAAGAAAATCCATTTGCGGCAATGGATAACGACTCGCAATCAGACCATAGGCGGCAGGCTGAACCGTCATCAACTTCACGCGAGCTTGTTTGGATTCTGGTTGCCCTGACAATGGATCAACCACTTGTGGTATCAGTTTTGACACCACAGCATTATTGGCAAATTGTTGAGTCCAATGGATGGGAACAAAAATCTGGCCAGGCGCGGTTGTGCGGCTTACTTTCACTCTGACACATACTTCCCCTTGTGCGGATTGCACCTTAATCAAGCCCAGATCTTGCACACCAAGTTGACGAGCATCTTTAGGGTGAATTTCCGCATAAGGTTGATCCGTATGACGCGATAAAGAAGCGGCATCTCCGGTTCTGGTCATGGTATGCCATTGATCCCGTACTCGTCCTGTATTCAGTACAAAAGGCCAATCGGCATTCACTGCTTGCTGAGGCAAGCTTGGTGTAATAGGAACAAATCGGGCACGACCATCCGGAGTATAAAAGTGACCGTCCGTAAACAGACGTTGCGTGCCTTGTGGTTTACCTTTGGGCACTGGCCATTGCACAGGTACTAAAGCATCGTACTCTTGTTTATTCATACGACTAAAGTGACCGATATCAAAATCGCGCTTGCCGCCATTTTCAAATGCCGACAGGGCTGCGTGCTCGACAAAAATTTCATGGACATCCTGATACGAAAACGCCGCACGATAGCCTAAACTTTTGGCGACTTCACACACCGCCCACCAATCATGTTTGGCCTCTCCTGGCGCAGGTAATAATCCACGCTGTCTAGAAATACGTCGCTCAGAATTGGTCACAGTACCATTTTTTTCACTCCAGCCTGTGGCGGGCAACAAAACATCAGCCATCGCCGTAGTATCAGTATGCGCTTTGCAGTCGCTAACGATGACCAACTCACACTTTTCTAAGGCACGCCGCACCTGCGCGGTATCTGGCAAACTCACCATAGGATTGGTCGACATGATCCACACCACTTTGACCTTTCCAGCCTCCATAGCTTGAAATAAATCCACCGCTTTTAGTCCATTTTCGGTTGCCATATTAGGCGCCTGCCAAAATCGCTCAACAAGTTCAATGGCACCCGGTGTAGCAAAATCCATATGTGCAGCCAATTGATTGGCCAAACCACCAACCTCTCGTCCTCCCATGGCATTAGGCTGACCAGTAATGGAAAACGGCCCCGCCCCTTCTTTACCAATTCGACCTGTCGCCAGATGACAATTAATAATAGCGTTGCATTTATCCACACCGGAGGAAGATTGGTTGATTCCTTGAGAATAGAAGGTGACACTTTTGTCATTGTCCTTCCACCAACTGGCCAAGGTCACTAATTCTTCCGCGTTGATAGCGCAAAAATCGGCCGTAGCTAATAAGTTAGGAGTGGCTTTTTGAGCCTGCTGTAAGGTTTCATGAAAACCTGAGGTATGCTGATCAATAAAACCTGAATCAAGCAAGCCTTCTTGTTCGGAAAAGCTTAATAGATAAGAAAAAATTGCCGCATCCGAACCGGGTTTAATAGCAAGATGTAAATCGGCAATGTCACAAGTTGCAGTTCTTCTAGGGTCAATCACCACCACTTTCATGTGCGGACGAGCTTGCTTGGCAGCAGCAATGCGCTGGTACAAAATAGGATGTGTCCATGCTGCGTTAGATCCCACCATGATCAATAAATCGCAACTTTCTAAATCCTCGTAATTACAAGGCACAGTATCTGAACCTAAAGAGCGTTTGTACGCCACCACGGCTGAGGCCATGCATAAACGAGAATTGGTGTCCACATTTGCAGTGCCAATAAAGCCTTTCGCAAGCTTATTGGCAACATAATAATCTTCCGTCAAAATTTGACCAGACAAATAAAACGCAAACGCATCTGGGCCATGTTCAGCGACGACCTGCTGAATCTTATTACTAATGGTGTCTATGGCCTCTTGCCATGGAACATCTTTGCCAAATACCTTGGGGTTGAGCAATCTGTCTTCACTGCCCAGGGTTTGTGCCAAACTACTGCCTTTCACGCAAAGATGACCAAAGTTCGCAGGGTGATCTTGATCCCCTGATACTGGTGGAAAAGCATCTGACTGGTTTGCAGGCAGAGTCAGGTTCACACCACAGCCTACGCCGCAATATGGACAAGTTGTTTTCTGGGTGCGCTCTGCCATAACCTTTCCTTTCGTTTTCATGAGGCAAATTTTTCAACAAAAAAAGCCCAACCACTGTATTCAGCGGTTGGGCTTCGTTGCCTTTTGTAATATCTGATTGCTTTGTAAGTAAACCAGCGTTGGTTCAAGGTGCATCAGTTGGTTTTATTAGTAGCAAATAACAGGCCAAGTTTTTGAGCTGTTTTTAACGCTTCTCAATCCGATTTTTATCGATTTTCATCCATAAAAGCACCACAAAAGTGCGATGTTATTTTTTGCTAACCAAATTGGATCATGAAACAGCGACGAACACCTTGCCTTGCTCCAGTTTGGCTTGCCAAGTCGGGATAGATAAACCTTCTTCTTCAAGACACCTACCAGACTGTAATTCAAAATGCTGTTTGTACAATGGACTGGCCACCGTCCACTCTTCCTTTAGATTCGCCAACAAACCACGGGAAAGCACATTGGCTTTACCAATTGGGTCCCAGTTACTAATAGCAAACACTTGTTGTTTCGCCTCAGGCACATAAAACAAAGCAATTTGTTGACCGTCTAGCATGGCGGCAATGCCAGCGCCTTCAATCAAATCTTGCTGTTCACACATCAATTTCCACTGCATTGTCACGGTTAACCTGCCTTAGCAATCAGTTGCTGTTTTTCTGCTTCGGTCGCAGGGCGAATTTGATTACGCTCTTCAACAAACACCACGTTTTCATCCCCGCCTTCATAGTTGACGAACTGACGGAAATTTTTCAGTGCTTGCTCGTCTTCTAGTGTTGTTTTCCATTCACATTGGAAGGTATCCACCACGTGCTGCATGCTTCTTTCTAACTCATCAGCCAAACCAAGTTTGTCGTCAATGACCACTTCTTTTAGGTAGTCCAAACCACCTTCTAAATTCTCCATCCACACGGATGTACGTTGCAAACGATCGGCCGTTTTGGTGTAAAACATCAAGACTCTGTCGATGTACTTGACCAAGGTTTCGTCGTCCAAGTCAGTCGCAAACAAATCCGCATGACGTGGTTTCATACCACCATTACCACATACGTATAAGTTCCAACCACCTTCAGTGGCAATCACCCCTATGTCTTTACTCTGTGCTTCCGCGCATTCTCGGGTACAACCTGACACTGCGAACTTGATTTTGTGTGGTGATCTCAGCCCCTTATAACGATTTTCTAAATGAATCGCCATGCCCATGCTGTCGTTCACGCCGTAACGACACCAAGTACTGCCAACACAGGATTTAACGGTTCGTAATGACTTACCATAGGCTTGTCCCGTTTCGAATCCAGCCGCCACCAGCTTTTCCCAAATTTCGGGTAATTGCGCCAAGGTCGCACCAAACAAATCAATGCGCTGACCACCGGTAATCTTGGTGTACAAGCCATAATCTTTGGCCACTTGCCCTAACACAATCAGCTTATCAGGGGTAATTTCTCCTCCCGCAATACGTGGCACAATAGAATAAGTGCCATCCTTTTGCATATTCGCTAGGAATCTATCATTGGTATCTTGCAAACCAATATGCTCTTTTTTCAGCACATAGTCGTTCCACACACTGGCTAAAATGGAACCCACAGCGGGTTTACAGATTTCACAACCATGACCCTTGCCGTGTTTTTGTAACAACTCGGCGAAGCTTTTAATGCCTTCAATTTTAATGAGGTTATATAGATCTTGACGGGTATAAGCAAAGTGCTCACAAATATCCGTACTGACTTCCACACCAAGTGCCAACAACTCATTGTCGACGACTTTTTTCAATAAAGCAGCACAACCACCACAGCCTGTTGCGGCTTTGGTAACCCCTTTGACATCACCAACAGACAAGGCACCTGCACACACCGCATCGCTAATGTCTTGTTTACTCACATTATGACAACTACAAATGGACGCTGTGGCAGGCAAAGCATCAACCCCCAAAGCAGCAGGTGCGCCATCCATACTGGGTAAAATCAGTGACTGTGCATTATTGGGTAAATCAATGCCGTTTAAGTAATATTGCAGCAAGGTATCGTAATAACTGTTGTCACCAACCAACACTGCCCCCAGCAACTTCTTACCATCTTCAGAGACCACCATTTTACGGTAGCTTTGGGTCAGCTCATCTTGATAAACAAAACTCTTACAACCTTGGGTTTGGGCATGGGCGTCACCAATCGAGCCTACATCACAGCCAAGTAACTTGAGCTTGGTGCTCATGTCAGCGCCCATAAAACGCTTGTCTGATGCCCCCATTATATGAGCGGCGGCGGCTTTAGCCATGCTGTATCCGGGCGCCACTAGGCCAAAGATTCGACCATTCCACAAGGCACATTCACCAATGGCATAAATGCTGTCATCACTGGTCAAACAATCGTTATTAACACAAATACCGCCACGTTCACCGATTTCTAAACCAGATTGTCTGGCCAATGCATCTTGTGGACGAATCCCTGCGGAAAATAAAATCAAATCGGTTTCTAGGTGACTGCCATCAGCAAAATTCATTCGGTGAAAAGCTTGTTCGCCATCAATAATCTCTTGCGTGGCGGTGGCGGTATAAACGCTCACCTCAAGCCCTTCAATCATTTCTTTTAACACCTGGCCACCGGTTTCATCCAATTGCACTGGCATCAAACGCGGTGCGAATTCAATCACACTGGTTTCCAAACCTAGGTTCTTAAGCGCATTCGCCGCTTCTAAGCCTAGTAAACCACCACCCACAACCGTGCCACGAGACACTTTTGCCGCGCAATCACGAATGGCATCTAGGTCCTCAAGGGTACGGTACACAAAAGTATTGTCTCTATCGTGACCCGGCATAGGCGGTACAAAAGGGTAGGAACCTGTCGCCAACACCAACAGGTCATAAGACAAGCTATCGCCCGATGCCAGTTGTAATGACTTAGCATCACGATCAATGGCAACGACTTGGCTGTTAGTAAAATAACCTATGCCATGTTGATCGTATAATTGACCATCGGTTAACGCCAAATCCGCAGCCGCCTTACCAGTAAAATACTCACTTAAATGCACGCGGTCATAAGCTAGATGCGGCTCTTCTCCGAAAACATAAATGGCAAATTGCTGCTGCGCACCTTGCTCAATCAGTTGCTCAATAAAATGGTGTCCTACCATACCATTTCCCACGACGACTAAACGTGGTTTATCCGTTGTTAATCTGTTTATAGTCATCTTCTTCCCCTTGTCGGAGTCTGGCGTTACCGAAACGGAATCAGGCGACGAGTGATTGGCAATAAGCTTCGCCAAAAATCAGCCGATCCAGCATGTCCGTAACCTTCGTCTTGTTTTGAATCAGCTGAAAATACCAGCTACCATCGGCGACGTTGCCGTATAGAATTGCGCCCACCAGTAGGCCGTCGTTGACCACCAGTTTGCGATAATGATTGGCGCCTACGTCTGCAAATACCAGACAAGCGTCTTGCGTATCAGGTTGAATCTTACCCACCGAAAACAGGTTAATGCCTGATACTTTTAGTTTGGTTGGCGTTGGTACGATAGCAAAGTTGGCAACAGCGCCAGCCAACACCTGAGTTAATACCTTAATTTGTGACCAAATCGGGGCCACTAAACCAAAGGTTTGTTGCTCAAATTCGCAACATTCTCCTAGTGCATATATATCGGCATCAGAAGTGGTCATTTGGGCATCCACCAAAATGGCTTTTTGTACGGCCAAGCCAGCTTGCTCAGCCAACTGGGTTTCAGGGACTATTCCGGCCGCCATAATCACCAAATCCACTGGTCTTTGCTGTCCATCACCATGCTGCAACTGACATACTAAGCCTGACTCATCATGAATAAATTGTGTGGGGCTGTCTGCTAGGCAGAACTCAATGCCCATACTCTCAAGGCGAGTTTGCAATAAACTGGCTGCCGCTCTGTCTAATTGTCTATTTAACAAGTGCCCACTGCGATGAAATACCGTAACTTGATGACCTCGTTTTACCAAGCCCACGGCGGCTTCTAATCCCAATAAACCACCACCAACTACGGCGACTTTTTGCATCACTGGCAATGCCATCATACGGTTAACATCTTGCCAGGTACGAAAGCCCATCACATTATCCGCCTTCGCGCCTTCAATAGGCAAAATATTCGCTCTTGAACCTGTCGCGAACACCAGTTTGTCATATTCCACCACTCGGCCAGAGGACAACACCACCTGCTTGCGCTCATTGGCGATTGCCACCACAGGGTCATCAGCAAGAATCTTGACGCCGGTTTGCTGCATCTTAACCAGATCCACCAGTGGCATGTCTTGGTCGCCAATTTCCTGTGCCAACAATGAAGACAACATAATGCGGTTATAACCCACTTTCGCTTCCTCACCAATCAAGGTGATAGTAAACTCAGCGTTTGAGTTATGAGCCAATTCCTCAGCTAATTTGCTGCCCGCCATTCCTGCACCGATTATGACTACTCGCATTTTGGCCAATTACCCTGTTACGCGTTAGCTACTTTTGCCGCAGATGGGCTAGTGGCTTTAGCTGCACCAATGATGGGTTCAACTTTACGTTGTTTTTCGTACAAGAAGGTCAGCACTTGAGCACGATAATCCACATACTTGGCGTCATTCGCCAAAGCCAAGCGATCCCTTGGTCGTGGTAAATCAACCTCTAAAATTTCGCCAATAGTAGCCGCTGGGCCATTGGTCATCATGATGATGCGATCAGACAATAACACCGCCTCATCCACATCGTGAGTAATCATGATGACAGTGTTATTTAAGTCTTTTTGGATCTCCATAAGAGAGTCTTGCAAATGGGCGCGAGTCAAGGCATCTAAGGCACCAAAAGGTTCATCCATTAAGAGCACACTTGGCTCCATGGCCAAAGCTCTTGCGATACCGACACGTTGCTTCATACCACCAGAAATTTCATCTGGACGCTTATCTGCTGCGTGTGTCATGTGCACCAAATCTAGGTTATGCATGATCCAGTCGTGCATTTCTTTTTTCGACTTGGTCTTTTTAAAAACTTGCTTCACCGCCAACTCAACATTTTGGTAAGAGGTTAACCAAGGCAGCAAAGAGTGGTTTTGAAACACCACGGCACGTTCTGGTCCAGGGCCTTTAACTTCCTTACCATCAAGTAATACGCCACCTTCTGTCGCGTCATACAAACCTGCCACTATATTCAAAACAGTGGATTTACCACAGCCAGAATGGCCAATCAGAGACACAAACTCGCCTTTAGCGATTTTTAAATTCACCCCATCCAAGGCTTTAAATGAACCTTTTGGTGTTGGGAATTCGATGGATACTTGACTGATGTCTAGATGCGTCGCCATGATCATTCTCCTATCGTAAAATCTGTGTCTTATCCCAAGACACAAAACGCTGAACCATCAACATGGCTCGGTCTAATAAAAAGCCGATGAAACCTATCATCAACACGGCCACCATAATGCGGCCAAGGGAGTTAGAACTGCCGTTTTGGAATTCATCCCAAACGAACTTACCTAAGCCAGGATTCTGCGCCAACATTTCTGCAGCAATCAGTACCATCCAAGCAATACCCAGAGACAAGCGTAAGCCTGTAAACATCAAGGGAATAGCAGAGGGAATGACGATTTTCATAACATGAGTAAACCAACCTAGTCGCAACACTTTTGATACGTTCAGCAAGTCTTTTTCCACCGCAGCCACCCCTACAGCCGTATTAATCAAGGTCGGCCACATACAACATAGGGTGACGGTGAACATGGAGGTTAAAAAGGACTTAGAGAACATGGGGTCTGCCGATACATAAGTCGCACTCACCACCATGGTCACCAAGGGCAGCCAGGCCAGAGGTGAGACAGGTTTAAACACTTGAATGATTGGGTTCAATGCACTGTAAACCGCATTGTTCAGGCCAATCAAGATACCCAATGGAATAGCAATAATACAGGCCAAACCAAAACCGGCTAACACGGTATACAAGCTGGTAAATATTTGATCAAAAAAAGTCGGTTTGCCTGTGTAACTACGAATTTTACCTACATAATTAGGGTCTTTCGCCTGACGTTTAGCAATTCGATCTTCTTGGCGTTGGTAAAATTTCTCTTCTTTTTCCCGTTCTGCTTGATGCTCAGCAATCAAATTTCCCCATTGCTGATACACCACAGTCGGGCCAGGAAACACCCCTAAAGAGGTATTCACACGGCTTGCTCCCACTTGCCACAACAAAATAAACACAAAAATGCCACACACTGGCAAAATAATGCTTTTCAGGGAAACCTGTTCCAGCTTTTCTTTAAGTGATGTGATGGAAAATTCCAACATAGCCATGTTCCTGCCCTTAATTGTAAAACACTCGCCAAAGGCAGTGAGCCAAAAGGCCCACTGCTTATCAGCTATTAGATTTGGTCATCACCTTTCAGACCAATTTTAAAGCTCTTCAGATAATCGTTTGGACGTTTACCGTCATACGTTACCCCATCGATAAATTCACTTTGTGGGGCTTTAAAGCCATCTTCCGTAGCAAAATCCGGGAAATCGGATGCTTGCATCAAGCCATCTTCAATCAAAGACTCCGCAGCTTGGGCATAGATATCAGGACGATAAACCTCTTTTGCTGTTTTCATGAACCACTCATCAGACTTAGGTTCTGCAATTTGTCCCCAACGACGCATTTGTGTTAGGTACCAAATGGCATCACTGTAGTATGGGTAAGTGGCGTTATAACGGAAGAATACGTTGAAATCTGGCACTTCACGCTTATCGCCTTTTTCGTACTCAAAAGTACCTGTCATACTATTGGCAATAACGTCATAATCGGCACCCACGTACTGACTTTGTGACAAAATTTCTACCGCTTCTGGACGGTTAGCATTGTTATTTTCATCCAGCCATTTGGCCGCACGAATCATGGCTTTCACCACTCGAATATGAGTAATTGGATACTCGTCAGCCCACTCTTTACTCACACCAAACACTTTCTCTGGGTTATTTTTCCAGATCTCGTAGTCGGTAATGACTGGTACACCAATGCCTTTGAATACCGCTTGCTGGTTCCAAGGTTCACCAACACAGTAACCATAGATAGTACCGGCTTCCATGGTGGCTGGCATTTGTGGCGGTGGTGTTACTGACAGCAAAGCGTCTGCATCAATTTGCCCACTGGTATCACCTTTCGCAGGTGCATAGTAACCTGGGTGAATACCACCAGCGGCTAACCAGTAACGTAATTCATAATTATGCGTCGACACAGGAAATACCATACCCATGTTGAATGGCTTACCTTCAGAGTTGTAACGATCAACAACCGGCTTCAACGCACTGGCACTGATTGGATGAACAGGCTTACCATCGGCTCCAGTTGGAATATTCGCTTTCATTTCATCCCAAACGTCATTGGAAACCGTAATACCGTTACCATTTAAGTCCATGCTGAAAGCGGTAATAATGTGAGCCTTAGTACCATATCCAATAGTGGCACCCAGTGGTTGACCCGCCAGCATGTGCGCACCATCCAACTGTCCATCGATTACACGATCCAAGAGAACTTTCCAATTCGCTTGCGCTTCTAAAGTAACGTAAAGACCTTCGTCTTCGAAGAAACCTTTCTCATAAGCAATCGCCAAAGGCGCCATATCCGTTAGCTTAATGAAGCCAAACTTCAATTCTTCTTTTTCAGGATAGTCCAATTCTGCATGGGCGGCTCCTGCCAATAAGAAAGAGCCCAATAGCAAAGCCGCCGTAGATTTTCTTACCGACTCAGCCACTTTTGGCAATTGCATAACCGTTTCCAAAGACCTCAAATTCATCGTCACTCTCCGCTTCAAAACACAAAAAAAAGGCGCATACCCACTACATTACTGTAATGGATAGGCGCCTTTGCCATTCTTTAACAACTCTACTTCGAGCTATCAATCATGTTCGTAACTGTGCAGCATCGTTGCTACTGTTACCTGATGTATGTTGCAAATCTATCTAATTTGACTTTGTTATCCTTGAAGCATTTATTATGCCAATAAAACCAAAGCATTGATTTTATTGGATTTTTAATAAAGAAATAATTTCCTATTGCCAGCCTAGATAATTTTATGCTCTCTTTTTAAGCATGGCGCACCATGAAAAGCACCTTTATAATGCTTTAAAACCTTTTAAAATCCCTTGTGAATGCAACACAACTCGACCTTCGGCCACATCTTCTAACCAAGTGGCTTCCTGCTGGCTTGATAAATGCCAAGCATTATCCATGGTACTGCTGATGTTCAACGCTTTTTCATAGATATCTTGACGATATACTTGAGCCGCTAATTGATTAATGTTCTGTGCTAAAGGTAGCTGTTGCCAGCGATGCATCTGCCCCATGACCCATAAAGCGTAACTTGGCAAAGGTCGATTAATTTCTTGCCCAGAGAAACGCTGATATGCCTCCATTGGCCAATCAAACTGACCTTTGGGTTTAATGGCACTGAAACCATACACCAACTGCTCTACCCGGCAATTAAGGTAGTCAGGATGGCTTAGTATGCTTAATAGTTCGGTCTGATTACTGACTTCATCTACCCACTCACACGCCAACTCTAATGCTCTTATAATAGCAATATGAGTCGCACCATTTTGCTCTGCCCAAGCCGTGTTCACACCAAATACTTTTTCTGGCGTGCTGCCCCAAATTTCATACCCAGTCACCAACATGTGGCCAACACCCTGCTCAACCGCTAGGCTATTCCAAGGCTCCCCCACACAATAACCATCGATTTCACCCGCTTTTAAACTGGCCAACATCTGTACGGGCGGTATCACTACTAATTGCACGTCGTGATCAGGATCAATATTCGCACGCGCTAGCCAATCTCTTAGCTGATAGTTATGGGAGGAATAAGGGTAAACAATAGCAAAACGTAATGGTGATGCTTGCTCTTTACGCTCATCAATATAACGTTTAAGTGCCACACCGTTGCGAATGTCTTGGGTGCTATTAGCAAAGCCCGTTAAGGCTTCATAAAGCGCGTTACCTATGGTAATACCATTGCCATTATGACTGACGGTAAATCCCGTTTGCATAGCCGTTTTGATACTGCCGACACCCAAGGTTGAAGCTATCGGCATGGAAGCAAGCATGTGAGCGCCTTGCAGAATATTAAAAGTCACTTTATCGCGAATACTCGCCCAAGAAGCTTCTTTAGACAATTCTACTGCCACTCCTTGCTGAGCAAAAAAGCCTTTCTCTTTAGCAATGACAAAAGGGGCACAATCAATCAGAGGGATAAAACCAATACGCACACTTTGCATATCCCTATTGATATCCTGTGTAACATTAGGATCAGGATACGTCATTTCGTCCCTCCCATAATCTCCATTACCGAAATAATATTTCGAGCCACTTCCGTCATTCGCTGGCTTCGATCCATCGCCAATTTTCTAAGCGCCTGATAGGCAGCAGGCTCATCACATTGTTGATGTTTCATGATCAAACCCTTCGCTTTTTCGATTAACTTGCGATCTTCAAGTTGAGTTTTTACCGTTTCCAATTCTGATCGCAAGGCTTGGAATTCTCTAAAACGCGCAATGGCAACCTGTAAAATGGCTTTCACACTACCACTATTAACACCGTCCACTACGTATGCACTGACCCCAGCACGTATGGCCGCCTCCACATGACGAGAATCATCTTCCTCGGCAAACATAACAATGGGTCTGGGATTATCTTGGGTGAGTCGTGACATGTTTTCCAACATATCGCGATCTGGAGATTCAATATCAATAATCACCATGTCAGGCTGACATTCCGTAACAGCTTGACTAAGGTGTTTGGCATTTTCTAAACGTCGAATAACACGATAACCACTGTCCAACATGGCTTGCTCAACAATAGCAGCTCGGGCAGGTTCATTATCGACCAACATCACGGTCAATTCTTGTTGTGGGGGCGCAGGCATAGTGCACTCTCTTCTTATACAAGCTCATTTAAACGCTATAAAGCAAGATATGCGCCATTAACGAACATAGATTTAAAAAACAAAGGGGTCTGTGAAATAACTTAAAAATCAAATGATTGAATATATTTAAATGTATAAAAGCAGGTTGAAATCAAAATCATACTTTGCCAAACAAGCAGAAAAGCGCTGCAAGAGTGCAAACTTGATAAAATGAAAAATTAATGCACCATTAGGTAACTTTTCGCCTTCAATGCTAAGGTCAAACGATCACCTGTATCCGTTTTCTTATAGATTGAAGTAAGATGAGCTTTAACCGTTCTTTCTGTAATGGCCATTTCATGGGCCACTTGCTTATTAGACAATCCCGAGGCCACCAAACGTACCACATCCATTTCACGTTCAGACAGTTCACTCATGTCCAAACTAGGTTCATTCAATTGTTCAGTAGATTGACTGATTAATTGCTGAATAAAGGCTTTCCCACCCCAGATTTCTCCAGAGTCAATCACAGAAATCACCAATGAAAGTTGTTCTTGACCGATATAGGGTGCACATTGACCATTCACACCTACTGAAAACATACGCAAAGCCGCTTGCTGACTGGCTTGATTGGGAAAAACAAGCAGTTTCAATGAAGCAAATTGTGATCTCAAAAGCACCACGTCTTCAACCTGCTGAGAAAAAGTGACATCCGCTAAAAATACAAAACAATAATGAAATGTCTGGTTTGAAGTGGATAAAGCTTGTTGTGCCTCCTCCAGATTCATGACTTTTACCAATTCAGCACCTTTTGGCACTACTTTTAACCAGTGCTGCCAAACCGCTTCATCTGTATTCCAACACAATATTTTCAAAACCTGACTCGTATCAATAGGTATTTATATTATTCTAACCAGCTGACAACATTTGGTTGTTAACATTTGTTATCCACTTTAATAGGCAAACAATTTTTTGTAATTAGCGTTCACGTAAGGCATTTTGCTTGGCTTTCAAAATGGGTTTTAATAGATAATTTAATAGGGTCTTTTTCCCCGTGATAATATCCACGCTAGCTTGCATACCAGGGATGATTGGCAATTGTGCATCAGCTGAACCCAAGAAATTTTTATCAGTTCTGACTCGCACCAAATAAAAGCTATTACCCTCTTCGTCTAAAATGGTATCCGCACTGATGTTTTCAACCGTACCATCCAAGCCACCAAAAATAGCAAAGTCATAAGCAGACAACTTCACCACAGCGGGCAGATTTGGTTTGATAAAGCCTATGTTCTCAGGTCGTATTTTAGCTTCGATCAATAAAGAGTCTTCAATCGGCACTATCTCCATCAGATTCATACCTGGCTTGATAACACCACCGACAGTGTTAATCTGAATCTGTTTAACAATACCCTTTACCGGCGAACGCACCTGAGTACGCGACACCTTATCCTCCAAAGACACGCTGGCTTCGCGAATTTGATCCAACTTACTGCGCACATTGGTCAATTCTTCTTGTGCATCCGCACGAAATTTAGCAACACTTTCATCTAGCTTACTTTGCGCTTCTTTAAGTGCTGCACGAGCACGTGGAATCGCTAACTGAGTTGCTTCCAAGTCTCCTTGCAGTTGGTTGACTTCGCGCTCTAATTGCAAGAGTTCAACCCGCGATACCGCCCCTTGTTCAAAAGCTGGCCGCGTTAATGCCAGTTCTTCTCTAGAAAATTCATAACTCTGTTTGAGATTGTCCAGCTTAGCTTGTAGTTCAACGATTTCTTGCTTTTTCTGTTCTATTTGCTGCTCAAAACCTGCTTGATTGGTACGCAATGACTCTAGACGGTTGTCGTATAGATCCATCTCTCGATTCACTACCGAAGGATAATTGCTGCGTAAATCCTCATCAAACACTGGCGGCATACCGTCAGACTCGCCTTGCAAGCGTGACGCTCTGGCTTGCAAGTTGATGAATTCTGCCTGCTGCTCCCGCAAAGAAGACAAGGCTTCAGTGTTTTCAATAGTCATGAGGATCTGACCTGAATTGACCACTTGACCGACCTTGACGTTAATTTCTTTTAAGATCCCGCCTTCCAAGTTTTGAATTTGCTGCACCTGACTGGAAGGAATTACTGTCCCCTCACCCACAGTCACTTCATCCAAAGCGGTAAAATAGGCCCATACTAGAGACGTCATGATGAATAAAAAAATCACCCAAAGGATAATACGTCCCCCCCGAGGGGTTCTCAGCATTAACGCAGCATTTCTATCGGATAGGTAACCAAGGTCACCTTGTGTTACTGAGCGCTTACTCATAATCAACTAACCTTAAGCTTACCTTGGCGCAGTGCTTCGTGTACTTGTTCTTTCGGACCATCAGCAATTAAACGACCATTGTCCATCACAATAATACGATCCACCATGTCCAACATGGACGCTTTGTGTGTAATCAAGATCAAGGTTTTATCGCGCAAACTTTCCATCAAGCGACGCTTCATGCGTGCTTCAGTTGTGTTGTCCATAGACGCTGTTGGCTCATCAAGAATCAGCACCGGTGGATCGAATAACATAGCACGAGCAATCGCGATACTCTGTCGCTGCCCTCCCGATAAAGAAGCACCTCGCTCACCCACCAGGCTATCCAATCCATTAGAACGTCGATTGGCAAACTCAGATACTCCCGACAATTCCGCCGCTCGAATAATGGCATCATCTTCCATGTAAGGTGCACCCATCACTATATTGTCCTTGATGGAGCCATAGAAGAGGTTTACATCCTGCGACACCGATCCTAGGTTACGACGTAAATCGGTAGGGTTAATCTGTCGAAGATCCACACCATCAACTCGAATGGCGCCACTGCTGGGAGTGTATAAGCCCGTCATCAGCTTGCCTAATGTGGATTTACCCGAACCAATACGCCCAATAATAGCGACCTTTTCCCCTTGACGAATATTGATATTAATGTCCGTAATAGCCGCTTGATCCTGATCTGGATAGGAAAAATTCACAGCATCAAACTGGAACTCTCCTTTAAAGGTTGGACGGTGCACAAACTTAGTGTCTTCTGGGTTCTCCACCGGTGAAGACATAATTTCATTGAGAGAGGTAAAGGCCGACTTAGCTTGATTATAACGGGTTGCCAAACTGGCCACTTGCGCCATTGGCCCCAATGCACGCCCCGTTAACATGACAGAGGCCACTAAAGCTCCCATACTCATCAAGCCTTCGGAAATTTGATACACACCCACTATGACGATCACAACCGTGGTTAGTTGTTGCGCCACCATAGCAAAAGAAGAGGTAGATTGTGACAACTGACGTGTTTTCACCCCCCAATCGGCAATGTTGCCCACGGCGTTTTCCCATTGCTTTTGCAATACCCCTTCAGCGTTGTTTAACTTAACACTTTCGGCGTTGTACAAACTTTCAATCAATACCGCATTTTTCTGCGATGCCGTTTTCTGACTTTCCTCGATGGATCTCTTTAATGGCACTTGCACTATCACACTATAAAGTAGGATCAATACAATGGTGACAATTGGAATGTAACCCACAGGACCACCAATTAGCCAGATCACAAAGACGATCAAAAACATGAAAGGTATATCCACCAAAGTCGTAATAGAAGCAGAGGTGATAAAATCTCGTATGCTCTCGAATTCCTGCAAGTTCTTCGCAAAAGCACCGATTGACTTCGGCCTTGAGGCCATGGTGATGTTATTGACCCGCGAAAAAATCGCTGCGGAAATCAAAATATCAGATTTTTTTCCTGCAATATCAATAAAATAGGCACGTAACATACGCAGTAAGAAATCAAACAAATACACAGCCGCAGCGCCTATCGCCAACACCCATAAGGTATCAAAGGCATTATTAGGTACCACACGGTCATACACATTCATGACAAACAAGGGACTGGCCACAGCAAACATATTAATGAGCAATGAAGCGATGAAGACATCTCGGTAAATACGCCAAGAACTCAGTACCGTCCCCCAAAACCAATGACTCTTTTTCTGCTTGGCTTCGTCAGACTTTTCCGAACGTTTATCAAACTGATAGACAGGACGAACAAAGAAGCAATAACCAGTATAACTGGCTTGTAATTCAGTAATCGGAAGGTTGATCTCACCTTCCCCCGATTCTGAACGCAAAATTTTTGCCACCCCCTTTTCATCATCAATGTCCAACAAAACACAAGCTTCTTGGTTTTCCAGTAACAAAACCGTAGGTAAAACCATATGGGGGATTTTTGCCAATTTTCGCTTAACAAATCTTGAACTGATGCCAATGCGCTTTGACGCACGATGAAAAAGTTCGGGCGTCATAAAATTATCGGTAATGGGTAAACCAGCAGCGATAGCATCAGCAGTATAAGGATTATTAAAATAGCGACTCAGTAAGACTAAACAGTCTAGTAAAGGATCTGGGTATTCCAGCAAACTGGCATTTGGTTGCCATGTTTTAGTCTTTGTTAACACACCTTCTTCTGCGACAGTCTCGCTTTCAGCTTTCACGCCAGTCTGAACAGATTCAGTTGAACCGCTGACATTCTCATCTTGATGCTCATCTTTTAATGACTCAGGATTGTCCTGCGCTGAGCGATCAGAGTCTGACATACTCTTTTTTCTCCAAGGTAAACGAAAAAAACAATTTAAAACCAAAGGCATGTGATTTCTGGTCTAGAATAGTAGTTCTCGGCTAAGATGGGAAGTTAACTAAGCGAGCCACTACAAATTGATACAAAGAGGGTAACAAACCATGCTTTACGCAAAACTCGATAATGAGGGTAACATTGTTGATATCGCGACCTCTCAATCTGAGGAATATGGACTATTAGTCGCCCCCAATGAACCCAGTGTCGCAAAAATTTTAGAACAAAAATTCGCCGATAATGACTCTCGTGATACGCAACAAATGTTAACCGACTCAGACGGCGACATGATGCGTATACTTGAAGATTTGATTGACCTGTTGACAGAAAAACGTTTAATTCAATTCACCGAACTTCCGCAAGCAGCTCAAAAGAAACTGCTCAGCCGTAAATGGGTACGTGGCGTGCACACCCATAATGATGAAAGCTTGATAGCTGACAACGACACACTGCCCTCTTCTGATGGAGACTCTTTTATTTAACCTGCTGTTTTATTTAACTTCTTTTGCGTCCTTTTATAGAAGAATCAACAGCTTAAATCACATGTCTTGCGCGCGACCAATAACAAAGCCTTGCCCACCAGACACATCAAATCTTTGAAGCGCTTCGCATTGCTGATCACTTTCAATGCCCGTGGCAATCACGTCAATATGTAAACTACCAAACATTTTGCATAAGGTATGCATGAAAAAAGATTCCGACTCTTTGCCCGCTGCCATTCGAGTGTAAGACGAATCTACTTTCACATAATCTGGCATGAGACTTTTCAAATATTGGAATGCCGAAAATTGTTTACCAACATTGTCCACACCAAATTTTACATGACATTGTTTCAGTACTTGCGACAGCTTCACCGCATTGTCTTCATCCGCTAAAACGTTTTGCTCAGAAATTTCAAACACTAATAACTGCTTCACTTTGTCATCCAGTGCGTCTAATGTTTTCACTAGCCACGTCATAAATTCAGGCTTATTGAAAGATGACGCCGACAAGTTGATTGCCAGCGGATGCTTAACGGGTTGACTCTGAATATGCTCAATCACACTTTGAATGATGACTTGGTCAATCTGGCTCCCCAAATCAAACTGCTCCGCCAAACCAATAAAGAATCCCGCGTGATAATCTTTCCCCCCATGACTCAACCCCATGAAGATTTCTTCATGGAGAATCGACTGCTCCTCGTCTAACAGAACCACTTTTTGCTTTTTCAAATTAAACGCCTGATTGGCAATCGTGGTTTCCAAGATACGCTTCCAATCCGTTCTACTTAAAGCAGTATCTTGATGGGTATTAAGCTCCATAATCTTGACCGCATTCTTCCCTACCCGTTTGGCTTCACGTAAAGCGGTGTCTACTTGTGATAAAGCACTAGCACGAGTCACAGAAGGGTCTAGGATAACAGCGCCAATATTGGCTACATGGGATGAATAACTGATATCGGCCAAATCCAAATCCTTTAGGCTCGTCATGATATTATGAGTGACTTTCTCCAAGCGATTGAGGTCAAAGTTTGGCAAGAGCACAATAAAATCCGCTCCAGACAAACGTGCTAAAGTCGCTGTAGAAGACATTTCAGCAACATGTTGTTCAATGATTTCCGCTGTTGCCTGAATAAACATATCCGCCGATTCATAACCGCGTTCGTTATTAAGTCTGCCAAGGTCCGCCAAACTAATTAAAAACAAACCATCCACACCGCGTTCTGGTTCTGCAAAATGTGCTTTGAGCTGACTTTCAAAAAAGTTTCTATTACCTAAACCACTGACAGGATCTTTAAACGCTTTGTTTTGCAACCATTGAGCAGTTTCCATTTCCGCGGCAAACAGTTTTTCAAGTTTATCCGCCATTCGGTTCATGGATAACACCACAGACTTCAACTCACGGGTTTTAGGAATATTGGTCATTTTTGTAAAACGGCGCTGCTGAATAGCATTGGCTTGTTTTTCAAGTTCTGACAGGGGATGAAACAAGAAGCGTAATGCAAAGCTACCCAATATCAAAGTAATGGCACCTATGATAAAAAATGACACCAGTAGATCACGAGACGCCTGCCATAACTGATGATAACCATAGCCAGCGCTGCCTGTTATATAGACTTGCCCCAATTCATTCCAACCATTAGAGATCACAGCCTTAGCAACAGGCACTTTAAAATCAATCAGACTGATAAACCAATTCGGCACACCTTCAATTTTGGTTTCATTGGCACGTCTTATATCGTTTTCGGTGGCATAAACATGGATCTTCACTTCTGAGAAGTAACCGCTGTCAAAGACCGCATTAATACTACTTTCTACTGCAGCGTAATCTTCCAATGCCATGTAATCGGATACAGACATACTCAAAGAAGTAGCAGTATCTTGGGTCGTGGATTCCAATTGCCCAATCAAATAGCCTTTGGTGGTATCAAAGTTTATACCCATGACAACAAACAGCATCACCGAAAAGATGGCTACTATGGTTATCAATAATTGGCGAAACAACGTCATCCAAGTTCTCCTAATTTGCCACCGTATTCAAACGGTTATTTAATTCTGTCCACAAACTTAAGCGGGAAGAGCCCCCTACCAGCACACCACGCCCCTTCTCTTTCGATAGCCATAAATTCTCTGCATTAAACGAATATATCGGCGATAAATCATTGCGTTTTGAGGCGGGTTTCAATTCTTTGTCGAGGTTGTCCAAAATCACGGGGACCGAAGTGGGCTTATGATAATAAGCCAATACCATATGATGCTGATTCAAGCGTAAGGCTTTCACATAAACCAAACGCAGTTTCTCATCCGGCACGCCTAATTCTCGCAAAGTAAAATACTTAGCAATGGTAAAATCTTCACAATCACCTGCTCTCATACCAAGAAATTCAATGGGCGTAGCCCAGTAATCTTCTTTTCCCCATAAATCAAGATCGTCCACAAAATCCATCTGATTAAAAAAATTATTTACCTTGGCTAACTTATCCGCCATTGAAAGATCTTTGGAATCATTTACTATTTCACGCCAAGCCAGTATGCGCTTCTCAGCATCAGCGCCATACACTTCAGCGGCTTGCTTGGCCAGTTTTCGGTATTTATCGGATATCTCAGCGTAGAGACATAAGGAAGGAAGCAAACAGGCGAGCAGGAACACGCCTATCAATATAGACTTATAATGGGGTACTCTCCATGACTCATTAGACCTACTTGTCGAGCCAATATTATGAGTTGTCTTTAGATTTAGCATTAAAAGCTGCTAATTGCTCAGGCGTTGCTTCTGGTTGATATTTTTTCTTCCAGCTATCATAAGGCTCACCATACACGTATTCACGAGCTTCATCGTAACTTACACTCATTCCTCGATCTTCTGCCGCGGAAACATACCATTTACTCAAACAGTTTCGGCAGAAACCTGCAAGATTCATTAAGTCAATATTTTGTACACTTTTGTTGTCGTCTAGGTGTTTTAACAAACGGCGCAACACAGCCGCTTCGATTTCAGTTTGTTTATCCATGATGTCATTCTCTTTATAGGGTTATCAGTTACCTTTATGCTCAGCAGGTTGTTGTCGCCACTGCCAGGTTTGCGCCTCTTGCATAAAGTTTCTAAGCGGTTGCATATCATCGCCCCGCAATTGCTCAATGCAATAAGAACAAGCTTCTAAGGTGGACAAGGCTTGTTCACTCGGTGCTTTACGAATCGCATAATTACTCTGTGGTGGTTGGGCAAAACTGATGCAAGTAAAATGTTGTAGTACCTTCTCTGTAAACAGCCATTTCTTAGCTTTGCGCCATGTCGCATCTAACAAGATTACCCCTTCTATGTTCGATTTTTCCTCAGCACCCAAGGTTTCGATCCAATGAGCCGATTGGCTAGGAAAAACTAGCCGCCAACGGCTCGCCATTAAGTCTGATAAGCTCGCTATTTGCGTCACACTGATGCACTTTACATTGGGCAATGCCAAACGCAACAAAGCGACGGTATTTTTCGCATGCTTGGCTTCTTTGGGATCTTGCACCACCAATATCTTAAGGTCAGTATTAAGTTGTACCAACCAAGGACAAACACATTGGCTTTGCAGAAAACCACACTTATCACAAGATTGGCGTCGCTCAGACACATCACTCCCCATTAAAGCCTTGTTACTCTTTTAGAATAGCAGCTTAAGGAAAGCTTCTTGCCAATATGCTTATATTGGACAGCGAAACTTGCCTCGAATAAAAGACAGTTATCCACACGCTGACCCCTACATGGATGTAGGGCATTAGGGCAGCGCAGGAGCACGCTGCCGTAGTCAGTGGACTTGTTCGTACCTTCCTTAACCATCAAGCCAATTTTTCTAAGTAGGCTTTGATCACTTGATCCCAGCCAAGATCCAAAGCTTCTACCGTCAACGCATGGCCAATAGAAACTTCGGTAATGTGACCTGGATCACACAAGGCCGCCACATTTTGTAAATCCAGATCGTGACCTGCATTCACTTCTAACCCTGCAGTTAAAGCAGCTTGAGCGGCTTGTTGATAATTTGCCAAAACCTCTTCTGCTTGATCCGTACCAAACGCATTAGCATAAGCCTCTGTGTACAACTCGACACGATCCGCACCAACCTCTTTCGCTAACGCCATATTTTCTGCTACAGGATCCATAAACAAGACCACACGAATGCCCTTTTGTTTCAATTTGGCAATAACAGGACGTAAGGCATCCTGATCGCGAGACAAATTCCAGCCATGGTCCGAAGTCAGCTGATTTGGATCGTCTGGCACTAAGGTACATTGATGAGGCTCTACTTCTAACACCACATTTAAAAACTGTGCATCAGGAAAGCCTTCTATGTTTAATTCGGCTTGCGGATACGCCTTAAGCAAGGCCTTTAAATCATGAGCATCTTGATAGGTAGCATGACGCTGGTCGGGTCTTGGATGAATGGTGACACCAAAGGCACCAAGTTGGAGAGTACGTTCTGCCATTTGTATCATATTAGGATAATCGCGACCGCGAGAATTTCTTAATAATCCAATTTTGTTCAAATTAACGCTTAAATGTGTCATGTCTTACTGTCTCGATTCGATCATTTTGCCGCATTATAAAACAAACTCTGCTTTGCCAATACCAAATCTGGCCATGACAGAGTAAAACTCATATGAAAGCCTAGCTTTACCCATTTCTTCTGACGCTTTGTGGTAAACTCCCTAGCCTCTCTTGACTGGTTCTTGGAGCCTTGCATGACATACGAACGCTTCGACGATATATACCAACGAGCAGCGCAGCGCCACGGTGGTGAACAAGCTTTAGAACAGAAACTGAGTAATCCCTTATCGAGTGCTCAGCTGAGTAAACTAAGTGATGATAGATGGTTAGCGGCTTTTAGCCAAAAAGTGTTTCAATCTGGCATCAGTTGGCAAGTGGTACGAAATAAATGGCCCAATTTTGAAGACGTTTTTTTCAAATTTGATATTGAAAAAATGCTGCTGATTCACGATGAAATGTGGGAAGAAAAGGCCAAAGACCCGCGTATCATTCGCCATTTTGGTAAAGTCATGACCATTCGTGATAACGCTATGATGATTCATGATTGCCAGCGTCAACACGGCTCCTTCAGCCAATTTGTTGCCAACTGGCCAAGTGACCAGATTGTTGAGCTGTGGAAGTATCTAAAAAAACATGGCGCACGCCTAGGTGGAAATACCGGCCCTTATACCCTTCGTAGCATGGGCAAAGATACCTTTTTGTTAACCAAGGATGTGGAAGGCTATTTACGTCACCACCACATTGTTACCACTGGCAAAGACACACAAGCGGCGTTACAAGCAGCACAACAGGCGTTTAACCATTGGCACCAAGAATCGGCTCGCAGTTACACGGAAATCAGCCAATGCATTGCCCTCAGCATTAATTAATTCAAACACATTTAGGAGATTTCATGGCCGATCTACGCATCGACATTATTTCGGATTTAGTCTGCCCATGGTGTTACCTTGGTTACTCAAGGCTCAAACAAGCCATCGATCAGTTAGGCGAAGATTATAAAATTGACATTCGTTGGCAACCTTTTGAGTTGCATCCAGACATTCCATTAAGTGGTGCAGATCGTGATGGGTATCTAAGTGAAAAATTCGGCAGTCAGGAAAAACTGAATGAGGTAAACCATGCCTTACAGCACGTTGGAAAGGAAGCCGGTATTGAATTTAACTTCTCTGAAAAAGATCGCGTACCAAACACTAAGTTAACTCATCAATTTATGTTAGCAGCGAGCAAAGCCTCTCTAGCGACACCTTTTGCTCTGGCACTCTTTTACGCCTACTTCACCAATGGCGAGGATATTGGCACATTAGCCGTACTGAAAAAAACCGCACTGGAAACTGGATTACAAGTAGAAGACATAGAATACGCCACCAGTGATAAAGCCAAACGTCTAACCGAGAAAAAACTTCAACACCTTCGCCAAATGGACATTCAATCTGTTCCAACTTATGTTATCAACGACAAATATATGCTTCATGGTGCTCATGATCCTGAATCCTTTTTAAAGGTATTACATGACATTGCAGCGAAAGAAATCCAGTAGTTACTGCACAACTTTCCCCTGATTTACAGAGAAAAAAATGGGAGGCAATCGGCCTCCCATTTTTTTACTTCAGAAAAACTATCAATACTCTCAGGTTAATAAAAATTTTAATGTTGATAATCATTCACATTAAAAATAGAATCGAATCATATAAACACTAATGAGAGTAATTTTCATTCCATGTACGTATGTATCTGCAACAAAGTATCTGATAAAGACATTAAAGCGTCTGTTCAGCAAGGCGTGACTACCATGCGTGATCTATACAAAGAACACAGCATTGGTAGTCAATGTGGCAAATGTTGCCAATGCGCTAAACAGGTGCTGAATCAAGAGCTAATCAAAATAGCAGAATGCCAATCAAAAGTTGCTTGATCCAATACATCCGTCTTACATCTGAGACTGTAGATAGTTTTCAATTCCTGAAGTTTTAATCAATTGTTGCTGAGTTTCCAGCCAATCAATCTGTTCTTCTTGCTCTTCCAGAATTTTTTCCAGCGTATCACGGCTCATGAAATCCAACTTTTGCTCACAAAGGTCAATAGCGGATTTAACGGCGTCAATAGTCGCTAATTCAAATTCTAGATTTGCGGAAATCATTTCTTCGCTGTTTTCACCAATACGAAGACGGCCCAAGTCTTGAAGGTTTGGTAACCCCTCCAAAAACAAGATTCGTTCAATCAAACGGTCTGCGTTTTTCATTTTCTGGATAGAGGTTTTGTAATCCGCTTTATCCAAAGCTGAAAAACCAAAATCCTTAAACATACGAGCGTGAAGGAAATATTGATTAATTCCCACCAACTCATTTGCCAACACTTTATTTAGACTGGCAACAACGTTGCGATCACCTTTCATAATCGACTCCTAGCTGCCCATCTGAGATTGGTGGTAATTCTGCATACCCACCTTATCCATGAGTCCAAGCTGCTGCTCTAACCAGTAAACATGATCTTCTTCTGTATCAAACAAAAGTTTTTCCAAGGTTTCACGAGTTTGATAATCACCCTCATCTTCACAGATTTTGATCGCATCGCGAACGCAAGCAACCACTTCTAATTCTAGAGTCAGGTCATTTTGCATCATGGATTTAACATCAGAACCTATTAGCAAATCACGACGCTTTGTCATGCAAGGTACACCTTCCAAGAACAAAATACGTTTGATTAACCAATCAGAGTGCTGAGTCTCTTCTTCCATTTCATGGTTCAGACGCTCGTAAAGCTTATTCAAGCCCCAATCGTCATACATACGAGAGTGAATGAAGTACTGATCAATTGCTGCTAACTCGTTAGCCAACAATGCATTCAGACTATCAATTACTTTCTGACTGCCTTTCATATTTCTCTCCTCATCGTTTGCTCTAACTTCAACATCAAAATAGAGCTAAGTTAACACCTATTATTAAGGGTTGTGACCTAGGTGTTATTCAGTCACAACCCTTTTTATCTACTGACTAGCGATCAAACAGATCGGCGTCGGTAGAGGAACTGCTAGCAGTGAAAGCTTTGCCTTCACCTACTTTTACTTCTAACCCGTCGACTCGCTGGAAACCTCTTGGTAATTTCAAACCACGTCGGCCACGCTCCCCCATGTATTCTTGCAAGTCTTTTTCGGCAAAGTTAACAAATCGTTTACCAGACAAGGCCACCAATAGATCATCAGGTTGAACACATGCCATTGCCACCACCAGCTCTTCTCGTTGTGCTGCACGAGCACTCGGAATACTGATCATCTTATTGCCTTTACCCTTCGCCATTTGCGGTAACGAAGCGACATCGAATACTAACATACGACCCTCGTTAGATATTGCAACAACGCGTCCCGTTTCCGTGTTAGCCACAGCAACCGGTGACAATACTTTGGCTCCAGCAGGCAAGGTTAAAGTGACTTTACCCGCTTTATTTTTAGCATATAAATCCTTTAATTGCGCAATAAAACCATAACCGGCATCACTGGCAACCAGATAATGCGCTTCTTCTTTATCCAGAACCGCTGCGACAATCGTAGTGCCCTTTTCTAAACTGATACGGCCAGTAATAGGCTCACCTTGGCCACGCGCCGATGGTAGTGAGTGGGCTTTAATCGAATAGGTGCGGCCATTAGAGGCAAATAGCACCAGGGTTTGATTTGAACGACCTTTGGTGCTGATAAGGTATTCATCACCCGATTTATAACTCAAACCTTGCACGTCGATATCATGACCTTTCGCCGCACGAATCCAGCCTTGCTTCGAAATCACCACTGTAATTGGGTCATTCGACATCAAGTCTTCTTCACTGAATGCCTGCGCTTCTTTGCGAGCCACAATAGGAGTACGACGCTCATCACCATAAAGATCAATGGCTTCTTGAATCTCATCACTGATCAATTTTTTCAATTTACGATCGGAAGACAATAAACCTTCAAGGGTTTTTCGCTCTTTTTCAAGCTCGTCCTGCTCTCCCTTAATGCGCATCTCTTCCAATTTCGCCAAGTGACGTAATTTCAATTCCAAAATGGCTTCAGCCTGAACATCACTTAAGCCAAAACGTGCCATCAACTCCACTTTTGGTTTGTCTTCATTACGAATGATTTCGATCACTTCATCTATGTTTAGATAAGCAATTAACAAACCTTCCAAGATATGCAGACGATTTAGCACCTTATCCAAACGGAATTGCAAACGCTTACGCACCACATCAATGCGGAAGCGCAACCATTCAGACAAGAAACTTTTTAATGGCTTGACCTGTGGCAAACCATCTAAGCCAATGACATTCATGTTTACACGATAGGATTTTTCCAAATCCGTTGTGGCAAACAAATGTGTCATAACGGCGTCCACATCGACTCGATTGGACTTAGGAACAATGACCAAGCGAGTTGGATTTTCATGATCGGATTCATCACGTAGATCCACCACCATAGGCAGTTTCTTAGCCTGCATTTGCGCCGCGATTTGTTCTAATACCTTGCTACCAGATACTTGATGAGGAAGTTCAGTGACAACAATTTCACCCTCTTCCATATCGAAACGAGCACGGGCTTTGATTTGCCCTTTTCCGGTTTCGTACAATTTCACAATGTCACTACGGGATGTGATGATCTCTCCACCGGTTGGAAAATCTGGGCCTTGTACGAAGTTCAAAAGGTCATCCAACTCAGCATTAGGATTATTCAATAAATGAATACACGCTTGACCGACTTCTGTGAGGTTATGAGGTGGGATGTCGGTTGCCATACCCACCGCAATACCCGTTGTACCATTCAATAACAGATTAGGCAGACGCGCTGGCAAAACAGCAGGCTCTTGCAGGGTACCATCAAAATTGGGCACCCAATCGACTGTTCCTTGTGAGACTTCTTTGAGTAAAACATCGGCGTATTTAGACAGACGAGATTCCGTATAACGCATGGCGGCGAAGGATTTTGGATCGTCTGGAGCGCCCCAGTTACCTTGACCATCAACCAGCGGATAACGATAGGAAAAAGGCTGGGCCATCAATACCATGGCTTCATAACAAGCACTATCACCGTGAGGGTGAAATTTACCTAACACGTCCCCGACAGTACGAGCCGATTTTTTGTATTTAGCTGTCGCCTTCAATCCGAGCTCACTCATAGCATAGATGATGCGACGCTGAACAGGTTTTAAACCATCACCTATATGAGGCAGAGCACGATCTAGAATGACGTACATGGAATAGTTCAAATAGGCTTTTTCTGTGTAGTCTTTTAATGAAAGGGTTTCATTCGACTCGAAATTTGACAACTCACTCAAGCAAGCATTCCTTCTTCTATCATTGATTTCTTTTCGCTAAGCTAGCAAAGGCTTTAAATCTCTTGGCACAACTATAAAGAAACACCCTGAGGTACTGCAACACTCAAAACAAGAATATAATGCAAGGGATATTGTCTCATGCTTTAATTAAAGAAGGTGAGAATAAGTATTCTTAACATGAGTCTTATCAGAGAAACGGTCGAATCACAGCAAGAGTGAGCAGGAATGTGAATACCTTCCTTAACATAACTTATCCTTCCTTAATAACATAAATACAAGGCAAAAGATGGCGAGTCAGGCAAACCAAGATACACTCCCTGTTATTCAGTATCCTCTATATGGTGACAGCGAACGTATTATCATACATCAGCAAGACGATGTCATGATCCTTCATGAAAGACTCAGCCAAGAAGCCACGCCTACCCGCTTATATCAACCTGCACAAGCAAGCTTTTTATTCTTGCTAACAGGTGAAGTTCACGTACAAAGTCAACAGCACGCAGTGAATATAAAAGCTCAGCAAGGCGTTTGGTTTCCCATTAACCAAACCAGCGTCTTAACCTTACTCACACCTAGCGCCAGCCTTTGCGTGATCCGTTTTAACAAAATGAAAGCAAATTCTATACTGCCTGACACGCTACAAAAAGTGTCTAGCGGTGCAGTAGACAGTCAGATTGAAAAGAAACAGGTACAGGTTTGGCCCTTATGGGAAACGAAAGAAACACGCATTAGCATTGAAAAATACCCAGCAAAATACAGCGAAGCAATTTATTATCAGAAAAACGCGATGCATTACATTTTGCCATTACAAGGACAAGCCTATTTAGCCAATAAGCAAGCGGCGGCTTCCCTTTGTTCTGAATGGGGTCAAGTTATCCCAGCGAAACGAGCCAGTGCCGTTCTCAATCCCAATGAAGAAGTCGTCATCCTACTCTCATTGGTAATATCAAAAAAAGCACAATTAAAAGGACGGGTGATAGTGCTAAATCGCCCCAATTCATTGTCTTAACGCAAAATTAACGCCGTCAAAATGTGATCTTCCCAGCGACCATTGATCTTAAGATAATCCCTCGCTGTACCCTCTTTTTCAAAACCAAGACGGCTGAGTACAGCCGCACTTCGTTCATTTCTCGGCATATAGCCGGCCTGAATGCGCTCGATGTGCTGTTCCTTACTCATATATTGGATACCTGCCTTGAGCATTTCCGTCATTAAACCTTTACCTTGCTCTTGTTGTCGCAAACTGTAACCCAAATTACAGGCTTGAAACACACCTCGAACGATATTGGAATAGTTACTGTAAGCCAGCATCTTGCTTTCATCTGCATTCAGTAAGCAGAGTACACATGATTTATCTTCTAGAAACTCCCGTCGCATTTCCCGAACCCTTAGCTGACAAGTTTCCATTGAGTAATAAGCCTCATTTCTCAATGGCTCCCACGGTGCCAAAAAATCCCTCTCGTCATTCACATAATCAAACAGCAGATGCGCTTGAGATTGCCCTAACAAGCGCAAGATTCCACGTGGCGTTTTCATGTAGGGAAAACGCAAGTTTTGCTGACCAGCATTTGAACTTTTAAACGACATATCCTGATTCACGGTACAGAGTTTCATTGAATACTCTTGATACCAAAAATGCTCCCCCAAAGACAACACCCGTCGCAACATTTCATCATCCTGCCAAGCCTTTGCTTGTGAGGCTTCTCGCCAATAGGTAATCAGACTGTAGATCTCCCCATAGCAGGATTCTTCCCCCATATAGCCTGGTTTGTCTTTGGCCATCATTAAAAGCTTTTCAATCATGATGCGCTGAGTTAAATCATCCAGCATTAATTTGATAGAAATCACAACGGCAAAATATTTTTCTTCCTGTGTGGAACTAAATACTGTCATGAAACCTCTAAGTAAGTAATTTTGATGCGTTTGTATGTGTCTTTATTAAGGGTAAGGTCAGTCATTCATCGCTTTTACGACATTCACGCAACTGACTTAAGTATTTACTCTTTTTCATCTATGGCATTCGTATAGACATCTTACAATGCCAAGAAAGGAATGCCATTGCTGTCTTAATCGCTGCTTTGTCATTCACCATACTTTATTAATTGTCCCCTTTATTAATAAAGTTAAGGATAGCTTGATGCCCGCCTTGTGCGGGCTTTTTTTTGCGATCTTCTGTTGCCATAAAAAAAGCGAAGTTGAATCACCTTCAAACTTCGCTTTTTAAAGTCATTATAGATCAAGCTTACCTTTAAGAGACTCTCTCACCATGAGCTTGTTTGTCTGCATGATAAGATGAACGGACCAAAGGCCCACAAGCAGCATGGGTAAACCCAAGCTCTTTGGCGACTTCCTCATAACGAGCAAACTCTTCTGGTGGCACAAAGCGCGCCATTGGAAAATGGTGTTTAGAAGGTTGCAAGTACTGACCTATGGTCAGCATATCAACATTATGAGCACGAAGGTCTTTCATCACCTCAACGATCTCTTCAAAGGTTTCTCCCATACCGACCATCAAACCTGATTTGGTAGGTACATCTGGACAACGGTCTTTGAAATTCTTCAATAAGTCTAATGACCACTGATAATCCGAACCTGGGCGAACTTGGCGATAAAGACGCGGAATCGACTCCAAGTTATGGTTAAACACATCGGGTGGTGCCTGCACCAAGGTTTCCACCGCAACCTCCATACGACCACGGAAATCTGGAACCAAAGTTTCAATTTCAATGTTTGGACTGGCCGCACGGGTTTCACGAATACAATCCACAAAGTGCTGTGCCCCACCATCACGCAGATCATCACGGTCAACAGAAGTGATAACAACGTACTTCAATTTCATGTCACGAATGGCAGCCGCTAACTCTTTTGGCTCATCTGGACTTAATGGATTTGGACGACCATGCGCTACATCACAGAAAGGGCAGCGACGAGTACAAATCTCACCCATGATCATGAAGGTTGCTGTACCATTACTGAAACATTCACCTAAGTTCGGACAATTTGCTTCCTCACACACAGACGCCAATTTGTGCTCACGTAACGTACTCTTGATACGTGCT
Source organism: Marinomonas sp. THO17 (assembly GCF_040436405.1). Lineage (NCBI taxonomy): Bacteria > Pseudomonadati > Pseudomonadota > Gammaproteobacteria > Oceanospirillales > Oceanospirillaceae > Marinomonas > Marinomonas sp. THO17. Next base: position 1,105,842 of record NZ_AP031575.1, read on the forward strand.
ATCTCTGGAGAAGCTGGCATACGAACTCGCAACCATTCAGGCTTACGAGGAATCTCTTCTGTCGGTACTATTTTAATCGGGATACGTGCCATCTTATCGGCGCCACGTAGCTTTTCCCCTTGAACAACGCGTTTGCGTTCTGCTGTCATTCTAGTTCCACCCTTGTTGGATAGTCGGACTGGTGTATCCGAGGTGTTCAGCCAGCTGATTGGCCAACTGAGTCTTTATATCAGACATGCTTACATCTGCTTTCAGACGCTGCATATCAATCATCTGTAACCCTTGATAACCACAAGGGTTAATGCGATTAAATGGTGTCAGGTCCATATCGACATTTAACGCTAAACCATGAAACGAACAACCACGACGCACCCTCAAACCCAAGGATGAAATCTTCTGTTCATCCACATACACTCCCGGTGCATCTGGTTTGGCATAAGCGTCAATGGCATTTTGCGCCAACACTTTGACGATAGATTGCTCCAGCACAGTTACCAAATCTCGCACACCAATACCGAGACGCTTCAAGTCAATCAACACATAGGCAATTAATTGTCCTGGACCATGATAGGTGACTTGCCCACCGCGATCAGCTTGATAAACTGGAATATCTCCGGGCGCTAACAGGTGTTCTTCTTTTCCGGCTTGTCCTTGAGTAAACACAGCTGGATGCTCAAGTAACCATATTTCATCTGCATCTTGCTTGGTTCGCTCTTGGGTAAACAGCTTCATACGCTCCCAAGAATCTTGGTACTCCACTAAACCAAGATCACGGCATATCAAGTCTAATGTCATTTATAAAACCATCTTAACTGCGTTCACTGCCATTAGATCAGCATGTAATGCAGACAATTGTGCCTCACTTTGGGCAACAATACGGAAACTGAAACTAACAAATCGCCCTTTACTAGAACGGTTTGTGGTGACAGCATTTGGATCCATTTCCGGAGCATGCGTCTTAAAACACGCTACTATGTCAGCATGAGCCCCTTCAGTATCCATAGACACGACTTTGACAACATAGTTATCGCATGGAAACTCTATCTTTGGAGCATCAGTTTGTTTACCAACCTGATTACCCTCTTTTGTGATTAACGCCATTTATTTACCACTGGCCTCTCGGGCTTAAAATAAGTTCGCAAAGAAAAGACGAATGTTATCAAATAAGCGTTTGAAGAAACCACCCTCTTCTACCGCTTCTAATGCAACCACTGGGTGCTCAAGCAAAACGTTATCTGGTGTACCTACAATCACAGTACCCAATACATCACCGACTGCAACCGGAGCGGTAATTTCTTTTTTCATATTCAGTGTCGCTGGCAAAGAATCCCCTTGCTGACGAGGAATGGTCACCAACACATCTTCAGCAAATCCTACTTTTACGGAATTTTCACTGCCACCCCATACCCGTGCATTATTAACAACTTGACCACGGCTATATAACTTACGAGTTTCGTAGTAACGGAATCCGTAATCTAATAATTTCTGTGAATCTGCTGCACGCGCTTGATCGGATTTTGTGCCCATTACCACACTGATTAAACGGGTACCATTACGCACAGCAGAAGCGGCTAAACAATAACCCGCTTCTTCCGTGTGACCTGTTTTCAAACCATCCACGGTTTTATCACGCCACAATAACTTATTACGGTTAGGTTGATTTATATTGTTGTATTTAAACTCTTTTTCAGCATACATCTTATAGTTTTCTGGAAACTGCAAAATAGTAGCGCGAGACAACTTAGCCATATCAAGAGCACTTGAATAGTGCCCTTCAGCTGGAAACCCAGTTGAATTCACAAAATTGGTATTATTCATACCCAATAACTGCGCATGTTGGTTCATTAAATCGGCAAATGCCGATTCATTTCCGGCAATGTATTCCGCAGCAGCCACACTAGCATCGTTACCAGATTGAATAATAATGCCACGCATTAGATCTTCCAAAGATACCTTGGTACCTTCACGAATAAACATTCGTGATCCTTTCATACGCCATGCTTTCTCACTAACCTTAATCTGATCAGATAAAGACAGGTTACCTCGCGCCAACTCATATTCAATGATATAAGCCGTCATCAGCTTAGTTAAACTGGCTGGCGGGTATTCGTTCTCTGCGTTATGAGAAACCAAAACATCTCCTGTGTAGGCGTCCATCAGGATATAACTTGTTGCTGACAATTGTGGTGGTGTTGGAATTAATGCTGGAGAGGCCGAAACAGATGTACATACAAGGCCAAATACAAGTGAGAATGTCGCGAAAAGTTTTTTCATACCCAAAAAAGTCGTCTTCCAAAAAATGATTGTGAATAATACTAGAGCACAACTGGAATCTCTAGCCCAAGCCCATGCGCCTTACGGAAGTAAAGCTACTCTTACGGAATCTCCAAATCCGCTTTCAAGTAGCTTTCCTTGCCACTTTTGTAACTCATTAGCCTCTTTATAAGGGCCAACTAGCACTTTATAAAGCCCATCGCCTTGCTGATTTACTTCAACGCGAATATCTGTATCAAAAGCTTCAAACAAACGATGCTTTAATTTCTCAGCCGATTCTTGAGAATTAAAGGCCCCCAATTGCAAATGGGTAAAGACCACTTCAGGCGCCTTTTCATCAGCCCCTTGCGATACGGCTGAAGCCTTATCTGGCAAGGCTTGCGGTGTCTCGTCTAGAACTTCATCTGGCTGGTAAGACTGACCTTTTTCTGGGGTGATCGCCTCGACTCGCACTCTTGCCAACCCTTTTTTATGGTAATCCAACCGCACCGCTGCCGCATACGAAAGGTCAATTAAGCGATTACCATGAAACGGCCCTCTATCGTTCACTCGAACAATCACTGAGCGACCATTATCCAAATTGGTTACTTTCAAATAAGTTGGTAACGGCAAGGATTTATGGGCGGCAGAAAATGCATACATGTCATATATTTCCCCATTTGAGGTTTTATGACCATGAAACTTCTTGCCATACCAAGAAGCCGTTCCTTCTGCACTGTATCCTTTAGCTGAATCCATTACCCAATATTTTTTACCCCACACTTCATAAGGGCTTTTATTTCCGCCACGGCTTTTCGGCTCCCATTTTGGAATCAGATCAGGTAGATGATCCACTTTCACATCACCACTAGGCCCATGATCTTGCAAAATGCTATAACGACCACCGCCAGAGGCTTTATCATAATCTATGTCTTTATCGTCATACCCCAAAACGTGGCGAGTACTCATACAACCAGTCAACATCATGCCAAATACCATTATGACAAGCAGTAGTTTAATGCGTTTCATAGGCCTCTATACTTTTCGCCAATTCCAATACTGACATGGCATAACGTCGACTCGGATTATAGTCCATCACAGTAAAGAAATTTTCATAAGCCAACCAGTAAGACATTTCCTCTGGTGCAGTGCGCAAACCAATTAAACCCGTTTTATCAGAAGAAAATTGCTGCGTCGGCATCACATTTACAGCAGACCACTCTTCAATTTCCTTGCTAGGTCTTCGACCTTTATTAATTTCTTCTTCCACCACCAAAGGATCCGACACCTTAGCAGTAACAAACCAAGGTTGATTTTGTCGCCAACCGTGGTGTTTTAAATAGTTTGCAACACTGCCAATGGCATCTGCTTCTGAACGCCATAAATCGATTTGTCCATCTTGATCATAATCGATGGCTAATTTCTGATAATTACTTGGCATGAATTGCACCATGCCCATCGCACCACTATATGACCCTTTTGTTTCGCCAATGTTCCATCCTTTAGAGCGAGCGAGTAACAAATACGCTTCTAATTCACTTTGAAAATAGTCTTTACGTCTAGGGTAATCAAATGCCAAGGTCGTCAATGATGTAAATACATCTTTGGAGCCAGTAATACGGCCATAGTAAGTCTCGACACCAATCAAGGCGACAATAACATGGGAATCGACACCAAACTCTTGTTGCGCTTTAGTCAGCCACTTGGCATTACGCTGGGCAAATTTTTGACCCGCTTTCATGCGATCTTTATTCACGAAGCGCGTTTTATATTGATAGTAAGGAATGAGTACTTCAGGTTGGTTATCCGATTTTTCAATCACTTTAGGACGCACTTTGATATGCGAGAAGGCCAATTGCAGCCTCTCTTTATCGTAACCATGCTGATTAACCATTTTATTGATAAAAACTTGTACTTCTGGATAACCAGCATAAGAATCTGCCCAAGCCTTTGGCATATCCTCCAGCAAAGCGTTACTCACACCTGAGTTGGCAGGCATATCCTTTTGCTCAACAGCGCTGCATGCGGTTAACCCTATCGCAATAAAAACCGAAGCTGCTAGCTTAAACATTATCTCGCTCTTTTATGTGTTTGAATCGACATTAAAATTCCAAAGGTCGCCATAATGGTAATGATTGATGTACCACCATAGCTGACTAAAGGTAAGGGTACCCCAACTACGGGCAAAATTCCTGAAACCATACCAATATTTACAAACATATAAACAAAAAATGTCAGAGTAAGACTACCTGCTAACAAACGCGCGTAGTTATCCTCTGCCATGGCTGAAATGTAAAGACCGCGCGCAATAACAAGAAGATATGCAAGAATCAGTAAACCGCACCCCAGCATACCAAATTCTTCCGCTAACACGGCAATGATAAAATCTGTGTGGCTTTCTGGTAGGAAATCCAGTTGCGCTTGAGTACCTTCTAACCAACCTTTGCCATAAATACCACCAGAGCCTATGGCGGTTTTTGATTGAATAATATTCCACCCAGAACCTAAAGGATCACTTTCTGGGTTAAGGAAGGTTAATACCCTTTGCTTCTGATAATCGTGCATCACCTGCCACAGACTAAAACCTGCAATGGGAGCGAGCGCCGCAGCACCAAGAATATAGCGCCAACCAAGGCCAGCTAGAAATAAGGCAAAAATACCGGATACCGCTACCAATAATGACGTACCAAGATCAGGCTGTTTGGCAATTAATAACACTGGAGCCACAATCAAAATAAGCACAGTCACTATTTGTTTAAAACTCGGCGGTAACGCTCTATCAGAAAAATACCAAGCCACCATCATAGGCATCACAATTTTCATGATTTCAGAAGGCTGGAAACGCAATCCACCGGGTAGTGGCAACCAGCGCTGAGCACCTTTTGCTCCAACACCAAACAGCAAAACCCCAATGAGTAGCAAGGAAATAAAAATATATAAAGCGGGCGACGCTCGTCGCATGTATTTAGGCGGCAGTTGCGCCAGCACTAAACACACCATTAAACCTGCCGTGAAACGAAAAATTTGACGTTCAATCATAGCCGCATTCTGTCCAGAGGCAGAATAAAGCACAAATAATCCACCACCAATCAACAAGAACAAGGAGCCAATCAATAAAATATCAATGTGCACCAACTGCCAAAGTCTGGCATTGGCAAAGACCAGCACGCGACGATATAAGTTCTCACTCATTATCATTCCCTTTTAAGTAGTCATAGTGGGCTGGATATTTATCATAAAGATACGCATCAAATAACTTTTTCGTTAAATCCGCCGGTTTCGAACTGCTACCACCGTTTTCAAAGATGGCAAATACCGAAATTTTAGGATCTTCAGCAGGCGCAAAGCCGATGAATAAGGCATGATCATGTAAACGCTTATCCAGTTTTTCAGAGTCATACTCTTCGTCTTCCTGCAAACTAAATACCTGCCCAGTACCCGTTTTACCAGCAATAACATATTCAGTTCCTTGTAAACGTCGCGCCGTTCCTAGTGAATCGGTAATCACCTTACGCATGGCTTTAACCATTTTTTCCCAATTACGCTGATCCTTTAGAATAATATCGTGCTCACCACCTAAATCGTCTTCGAATTCAACTGGCTGATCACCCAAAGTTTCAGCCATACGTGGATAGAAATAACGTCCTCGGCTCGCCAATGCAGATGTAGCTGAGGCAATTTGCATAGGTGTTGCCACCATAAAGCCCTGACCGATACCCACATTTACCGAGTCTCCTGGGTACCAAGGCTCTTTGTATTTGGCTTTTTTCCACTCATTGGATGGCAATAGGCCTGTACTATCACCGTTTAAGTCCAAAATGGTACTGCGACCAAAGCCAAATAAAGATAAAAAACTATGAATAGGCGTAATGCCCATCTTATTCGCCAGCTGATAATAATAGGTATCCACTGATTCGATAATAGAGCGCTCTAGGTCAATCCAGCCATGACCACTACGTTTCCAGTCACGATAACGACGCCCATCTGGGTTGATTTGATAATAGCCTTTGGCAAAATAACGTTCTGTCCATGAAGCAAAACCGTAATCCAGTCCCGCCAGCGCCATAAAGGGTTTAATGGTTGAGGCTGGTGGATAACCACCACGTAAGGCTCGGTTAAACAAAGGTAGCTTTTTCGACTGTCTTAATTCTGAATAATCCGCTACAGAAATACCACGAACAAACAAGTTAGGATCAAAACCCGGCTTCGACACTAAAGCCAATACCCCACCATTTTTTGGATCAATGGCAACCACAGCCCCTTTATAATCACCCAGTAAATCATAAGCGTATTGCTGTAATCTGGCGTCTAAATACAAATGCAGATCTTTTCCAGGAATGGGTGACTGTTGCTCTAATTGAGACATGATGCGACCACGCGCATTCACTTCCACCTTACGAAAGCCCGCTTCACCAAACAAGGCTTTCTCGTAATAGCCTTCTATACCTGTTTTACCGATAAACAAGGCACCTTGATAAGCTTGCTTATCAACCTTTTCTAGATCACTTGCAGTAATACGGCCCACATAGCCCACCGCATGGGCAAAGGCTTCACCATAAGGATAATAGCGAGTTAATTGAGCTTCGACTTGCACCCCATCTAAGCGATACAAATCAACAGAAACGCGAGCCCATTCTTCATCGGTTAGTTGAGATTTTAATGTAATAGACTGATAAGGACGGCGGTATTCTTTAAGGCGATCCTCAAAGTTTTCCCATTCATTGTCTGAAATGTCGATGATTTTAGACAACTCTTCTTTTAGATCGACAAAATTGTCCACCCGCTCAGGTGTAACGGTCAAACTGTGAATAGGACGATTGTCTGCTAACACTAAACCATGACGGTCATATATCAGTCCCCGCGGCGGTGGTTCGGTGACCAGCATTACGCGGTTATCATCCGCTTTGGTTTGATATAGCTCGTATTCTATGACCTGAAGGTAAAAGAGACGAGCCATCAAAGTAGAGGCCAACAAGAGCACGAAAATGGCAGCCGCAATGACTCGATTCTGAGTTAAACGCTGCTCCTGACGGTAATTACGAAATTGCTGATGTTGACGGCTCACCTACTACACCTACCTGTGATATGGATGATTGTTCATAAGGGTCCAAGCGCGATAAATCTGCTCGGCTAAAATGACTCTCACCATAGGGTGAGGTAAAGTTAAGCGTGATAGTGACCATGCTTGATCAGCTCGGGCAGTACATCTTGGATCCAAACCATCCGGCCCCCCGACTAACAGACAAACATTGTAGCCATCCATACGCCATTGTTCTGCCTGATCAGCTAATTGTTCAGTCGACCACTCTTTGCCAAGCACTTCCATTGCAATGACCTTATCACCCGCGGGAATCGCATCAAGCATGGCGTCCCCTTCCTTACGAACGGCTTTAGCAATATCCAAGTTTTTTCCACGCGGAGACATTGGAATCTCTACAGTTTCTAGAGCAAAATCTTTCGGAAGCCGTTTTACGTAGTCCTCATACCCCTGAACTACCCATTTAGGCATTTTATTTCCAACCGCTATCAATCGCACACGCATCTAACGAAGCCTTACATCTTTTCTGGCTTAATATCCCACAACTTCTCAAGATCATAAAAAGCACGAGCTTCTTCTGTCATGACATGCACAACCACATCATGCAAGTCTACCAAGACCCAATCATTACCCATATCCCGTCCCTCAGAACCTAAGGGCTGTAAACCTTGCTGCTTTAAATGCTCAAATACATTTTGTCCTAAAGCATGCACGTGCCTTTTTGATGTACCAGTACAAATCACCATGTAATCCATCATGTCGGTATGGTCGGACACATTCAACACAGTGATCTTGTCACCTTTGACATCTTCTAATGCTTCGACAGCAAAAGCTAAGATTTGATCCGCTGTGAGATTAATTTGACTCATAAATTTACACTATCCTATCGATATAATTGATTTTTTTCTATGTAGTTTTGCACAGGCTCTGGTAACAAATAAGCGATTGACTTACCTTGACGCGCCAAAGTTCGAATCATACTCGACGAAATTCCTAATGGCGTTAAGGTTTCAAACCACACCAGACCTGAAGGCGTGCATTGTAACTCATGCGGCGAGGCGGCACGATAGTTTTCACAAAAGCGGCTTAACTCAGAAATGAGATCCGGCTCCCAACCTGGACGAGAAACAACAAAAAGATGGGCGTATTTAATGAGGTCTTGCCAATTATGCCAAGTCGGTAGAGACAAAAAACTGTCCATTCCCAACACCATAACCAGAGGTTCATCTGCACCAACTTCAGCACGAATATCTCGCAAGGTGTCCGCGGTATAACTGGGGCCTTCACGAACAATCTCCCTAGCGTCTACTGACAAACCGGGATGACTGCTGATGGCCAAGTTCACCATATCCAAACGCTGTTGCGGAGTGACACTAGGCTGTCTTTTGTGGACTGGCTGAAAACAAGGAATTAACTTGAGGTTGGCATAATGATAGCCATCAAGAATATCCACTGCGGTGCGGAGATGACCATTATGGATAGGATCGAAGGTCCCCCCCATAATGGCTACCCCTTTACGAGCTGACGGATTAGGCAAATCAATTGTCACGGGTATGACCATCACCCAGTACTATGTACTTCTGGCTGGTCAGCCCCAATAAGCCAACTGGCCCACGGGCATGAATTTTATCTGTCGAAATACCTATCTCTGCACCAAGGCCATATTCAAAACCATCAGCAAATTGAGTCGATGCGTTAACCATCACTGATGATGAGTCCACTTCGGCCATAAAAATACGAGTTTTTGAATAATTTTGAGAAACAATTGCGTCCGTATGATGTGAACCATACTGATTAATATGAGCAATCGCTTCATCCAAACTCCCTATCACTTTGATCGATAATTTAGGAGCCAGATATTCCGTATACCAATCTTCTTCCGTCGCTTTGACAACTGATGAGATAATAGCTGCGGTTTGATCACAACCAACCAATTCAACACCTTTTGCAGCAAGCATTTCCCCTATACGAGGCAATAATTGCGATGCAATCTCTTGATGTACCAACAAAGATTCCATAGCACCACACACACCATAACGACGTGTTTTAGCATTGATGACGATTTTATAAGCTTTATCAAGATCTGCTTCATTATCCACATACACATGACAATTACCGTCAAGGTGCTTGATCACAGGCACACGAGCATCGGCGCTGATGCGTTCAATCAAGCCTTTACCACCACGCGGAACAATTACATCCACAAATTCTGGCATAGTAATCAGTTTTCCAACCGCCTCACGATCTGTGGTATTAATAACCTGTACCGCATCAGCAGGTAAACCTACTTTTTCAAGCCCCTCAGAAATCGCTTGCGCAATGCATTGGTTTGAGTAAAAAGCTTCTGATCCGCCACGCAAAATGGTCGCATTGCCTGACTTTAGACATAAGCTCGCCGCGTCAATAGTCACGTTTGGACGCGACTCGTAAATAATACCTATTACTCCCAGTGGAACGCGCATCTGACCACGCTGAATACCCGATGGCAAATACGCCATATTGGAAATTTCTCCTACTGGGTCCGGCAAAGAAGCCACCTGCTTAAGACCTGCTATCATGCCATCAATGCGCGCATCGGTTAATTGCAAACGATCCAGCATAGCGTCATCAAGACCTTTCTCTTGACCATTTATCATGTCTTTGGCATTTTCTTCGATCAATCTGGGGCGAGCTGTTTCCAACGCATCAGCCATAGCAAACAAAGCCATGTTCTTTTGTTCTGTTGATGCTTTTGCAAGCAATCGAGACGCCGCTCGCGCCTGCTCCCCTATTTGATTCATGTAAGCTTCTAAAGACATTGTTTATCTCTAATTAAAAGGTAAAAACACACACTTGATCACAAAAGCGATCAAATATTTTTTCTTAAAACAGTATACTATCACAATAATTTTATTCGTTTTGTGCCGTTTTACTTGAAAAGGAAGCCACCTTGTCTTCAACTGACCCCTTTGTACTTTCTAGCATAGGCATTATACATTCTTGCTATAAAGAAAAATTTGGCATTCCCAGACAACCGGGGTTGGTCAGCATGGCGACGGCTCAGCTTGAACTGCTTCCACCTTACAATAGGCTCGACGCATTAGAAGGCCTATCTGATTACTCCCATATTTGGATTCAGTTCATATTTCATGCCTGTATGCAAGAAGGTTGGAAAGCCAAAGTACGCCCTCCAAGATTAGGTGGAAAAGAAAAAGTAGGGGTATTTGCCACGCGCTCAACCCATAGACCTAACCCGATCGGTTTATCTGTGGTGAAACTTGGCAAGATACACCATCAAGGCAAACGCATCCTGATTGATTTGCACGGTGCCGACTTATTAGACGGCACCCCTGTTTTGGATATTAAGCCTTATTTACCCTATGCGGATTGTGTCAATGAGGCGACCAGTGAATTTATCCCTAGCGAGCCCCGTAATCAATTAAAAGCCGTTCGTTTTAGCGACAAAGCCAATAGCCAATGCCAAGCTTTCTCAGCAAGCATGGAAAAAGACCTTTATACTTTAATTGAACAAATTCTCGCGCAAGACCCTCGGCCATCGTATCTCTCGGATCAAACTGGTCGCGAACATGGCACTCGTTTATGGAACCTCAACATTAAGTGGCAAGCGCAGAAAGATTACTTTGAAGTAATCAGTATTGAAAATACATAGGTGAGAACATGATTAAAAAAAACTTTCTCAATACTTATAAAAAAATCAATCAGCTCAATCCACAAGCAAACACAGAGAGTAAGGCGTTAGAAGACACTAGCGCCGACAAGCCGAACATTTATCGCTCAAAAGAAGATGAACGCCTGATCAAGGAATTTCATTTTGCCAAATTTCAGAAAAACTTAGATAACACTAAGAAAAACAATAAGTTAAAAGAACTTCTAGAAAAAGAAGAATGGAATGAAGAAGACGTGAAGACCCTATTAGACTCGCTTAACTAATAATAGACTGGCTATACCCATGGTTATCCACATGTTCTGTGTATAGTTTTATTGTCAAGAAAATAGCACAAAAAAACACCTCCAGTTTATAATTATTTGATGTAAAGCACCTTTCAATGGTCATAAAAAAAGCGAGCCCTAGGGCTCGCTTTTTTAGTTAGACAATAGAGCAAGTATATTACTCTTGGCCTTCTAGTTGAGCTTTGATCAAATCACCGATAGTGGTAGGACCATTAGCTTCAACTTGCTGTTGCTTCTCAGAGTGAGATTTCAACGCTGCTTTCTCTTCGCTAGCATCTTTCTGCTTGATAGAGATAGCGATTGTACGAGCTTTACGATCAACATTGATGATCGCTGCTTCTACAGAATCACCCTCTTTAAGAGCAGTGGTTGCATCTTCAACACGCTCACGGCTGATTTCTGATACTTTAAGTGTTGCTTCAACACCTTCAGCAAGAGTCACAACCGCTGCTTTCGCATCAACTTCAGAGACAGTACCTGTTACGATAGCGCCTTTGTCGTTTTCAGCAACATAAGCTAGGAAAGGATCTTCTTCTAGCTGTTTAACACCTAGAGAGATACGCTCACGTTCAGCGTCGATAGACAATACAACTGTTTCTAGCATATCGCCTTTCTTGTATTGACGAACTGCTTCTTCACCCGCTTCGTCCCAAGATAGGTCAGATAGGTGAACCAAACCGTCGATGCCACCGTCAAGACCGATGAATACACCAAAGTCAGTGATAGACTTGATGGCACCAGAGATCTTGTCGCCTTTGTTGAAAGATGTTGCAAATTCTTCCCATGGGTTCATTGTACATTGCTTGATACCCAAAGAGATACGACGACGTTCTTCGTCGATATCAAGAACCATCACTTCAACTTCGTCACCGATTTGAACAACTTTAGATGGGTGAATGTTCTTGTTTGTCCAATCCATTTCAGAAACGTGAACAAGACCTTCAACACCTTCTTCTAGCTCAGCAAAGCAACCGTAGTCAGTTAGGTTAGTGACCTTAGCAGTAACTTTGGTGTTCTCTGGGTAACGTGCTTTGATAGCAACCCATGGATCTTCACCCAATTGCTTAAGACCTAGTGATACACGGTTACGCTCACGGTCGAACTTAAGTACTTTAACATCGATTTCATCGCCAACTGCAATGATTTCGCTTGGGTGCTTAATGCGTTTCCAAGCCATGTCAGTGATGTGAAGAAGACCATCAACACCACCAAGATCAACGAATGCACCGTAGTCAGTAAGGTTCTTAACGATACCTTTAACTTCTTGACCTTCTTCAAGAGAAGCAAGCAATGTTTCACGCTCAGCGCTGTTAGTCGCTTCCATAACGGCACGACGAGAAACAACAACGTTGTTACGTTTTTGATCAAGCTTGATAAGTTTGAACTCTAGATCCACACCTTCCAAATGAGATGTGTCGCGGATTGGGCGAACATCTACCAAAGAGCCTGGTAGGAAAGCACGGATGTTAGCGATATCAACAGTGAAGCCACCTTTAACTTTACCGTTAATCACACCGTGAACGATGGCATTTTCTTCGTAAGCTTTTTCAAGCACAGACCAAGTCTCTGCACGCTTAGCTTTTTCACGAGACAGTTTAGTCTCACCGAAACCATCTTCAACAGCGTCAAGTGCAACTTTTACTTCATCACCGATGTTTAAGTTGAACTCACCACTTTCCGTTAGGAACTGAGAACGAGGAATTACGCCTTCAGATTTAAGACCTGCATGAACAGTTACCCATTCATTGTCAATATCAACAATAATACCAGTAACAATTGAGCCAGGCGCCATTTCAACGCTTTGTAGGCTTTCTTCAAACAGTTCTGCGAAGCTTTGAGTCATTGTATTTCCTATATAATCGGCTTAGAGAACTAAGCCTTAACCACACTGCCAGCAAGATGTGGGTCAGTTTTTATAAAATTTGCGATGCAGGCATACTGGCCCCCACATCGACTTGTTTAATATTTGATCTATTTTAGCACACTTAATAGGTAAAAAAGAATACACGCAAAAAAGAACAAGCTATACAAAACCCGCCTTGGCTGTTTCAGCAAGGAGAATCTCGACAACTTGTTCTATGCTTAAGTCAGTGCTATCAATTACCAAGGCACCTGCAGCCGGTACCAGAGGTGCGATCGGACGATTCGCGTCACGTTCATCACGCTCTTTAATGGCGCTTACTAATTCGTCTAGATTAACAGTTTCACCCTTTTGCTGCAATTGCAGAAGACGTCTTTGTGCACGTTCTTCCGCGGAAGCCGTTAGAAAAATCTTAATTTGTGCCATTGGGAAAACAACTGTCCCCATATCGCGGCCATCTGCAACTAAACCGGGCATCTGAGCAAAAGCACGCTGACGCAGTAAAAGTCCCTCACGCACTTCCGGTATGGCCGCTAACTTTGATGCAGCATTACCAACCTCTTCTGTACGTATTGCTTGAGTAACCACTTCACCTTCAAGGATGATTTCCACCTTTCCTTCTGATGACTGCTGAAACTGAATATCCAAATGTTCAGCCAATACCTTCAGAGTTTCTACATCATTTTCAGACATACCGTGGTGTGACACTGCTAAAGCTAAAAGTCGATACAAAGCACCACTGTCTAATAAATGCCATCCCAGTTTTTCCGCAACTAATTGACTCACGGTGCCTTTACCTGCACCGCTTGGACCATCAATGGTAATGACTGGGCTTTGGTTAATCATAACTCTTCCTCTTAATCACTATGGCGCAACAGAACAATGTAAACCCAATTGTCTAGCCAACGCCTCTAACTCATTAAATTCTTGTAATAAGGTTTGGCAATCCTTTACCTGTGTTAATTGTTGACTACGAACACCTAAAGCCAACATAGCTAGCGCTAAATATTGATCGCCCGCACTGTCTATTTCACCTCCTTGTGGAACACTGCCTGATATCAATAAATCCGCATCCTTTATCTCGACTTTCACCTGCATCTGCTGTAGTGCATCTGCTAATGCCAATATTCTGTCTTCATGATAATAGGGCAGAAACTTAATACCCTGTATATGAGACTGTCCTTTGGCATACACTGCCGCTACACACAATAAAGGTAACAAACTTCTCACTCGATACGCTTGCTCAGCCAACAAGTGAACCGCTGACAATTCAGCAAAACGCACCACCATGCTACCTTCAAACACACCAGAAGCATTTTTTTCGGGCAATTCCAAATCTGCCCCCATACGCTTGAGCAGCTGAAAATACTGAAATGCCTGATCATCTAAACTCAGGTTTTTTATTTCCAGCTCGGAGCCAGGCAATAAGCTTGCCAACAAGGTCATCCACGCAACAGCATACACATCTGCACAAATATCCAGTTGTACCGAATGCAATAACAGACTTTCCACTTTGACCGCGTTTGCAGAGCGCGACATTCTAACACCGAAACGGTGCAACATAACCTCTATCTGGCCAATCTCTTCACCAACACCAGCAATGACCGTCTTCTCTCCCATCATTAGAGAGGCCATGAAGGCTGCCATCGTTTGTTTATGAGATGCTTTCGTTAAGGCAATGGTCAATTCTGAGCCATTTATTGGCTTCACATGTGCTGGCAAACAGTCTTCTCGTTCAAAGGTCAATTCACAGCCCATTTGCCTTAGCAAACCAAATAAATCGGTCCAAGCCCGATCCAGCAAGGCTTCATCAGCCGTAACTGCAACAGCAAAACCCTGTCCAGCCAAAACCGGCAACAAAGTATGCAAACTTAACTCAGAATGGTGGAAATTAATCGGGGCAATGGGGGCTTTTAAACCCCTTAATCCTACACCATGCACTCGTAATCGATTTGTCGACAGAGCTTCGATCACCACCCCCATATCTCGCAATGCTTGAATGGTGACTTGCACTTCACCGTCTAAACTGACATTTCGCAAATCACTGATATCTTCACAAAGCGCCGCTATAGTAATCGCGATATGTGACAAAGATTTGTCACCCGGCAAAGAAATATCACCTTGCAGTACAGAAGCCGGAAAAACTTGCATAGCAACCGAACTGATATCCTTTTGCACATCACTGGTACGTTGCTCTAACAGTCGTAAAAAGTGATCACGAGCCGATTTGGCGCGGGTAAATACACCAAACATACTGGCGCCATCGCCCTGCTCAATCGCCTGACGCATATCCGCTAAACGCTCAGTAAATTGATCAAGGGTTGCCAAGGTTGCCTCTTTATTCGCCAAGAAAACATCGCGCCACATCACAGGATCACTGGAAGCGATACGAGTAAAATCCCGAAAACCACCGGCGGCAAATTTAAAGATATCCTGACTGCGATCACTATTTGCTAAAGCATCTACCAAGGTGTAAGCCAACAAATGTGGTAAATGACTGGATGACGCCAAGACATGATCGTGATGTGTCACATCCATACTCACCACATCAGCCCCTATGGCTCGCCATAAACGATGCAATCGATCCACCAACACAGGATCACTGTTCAAGACAGGCGTGACGATCGCCATGTGTTTTTCAAACAATTGAGAATTGGCTGCCAGCACGCCACTTTTTTCGGCACCAGCAATAGGATGCCCTGGAATGAAGTTGGGCGGCATAACACCGAACACTCGTTCAGCGGCAGACACCACACTACCTTTGGTAGATCCTACATCCGTGATTAGGGTTTGTTCATTAAGAAAGGGTTTGATTTCACTCAGTACTGACGCCATGGCACGCACTGGTGTGGCCAGAACGATCACATCCATTTTCGCTACATAATCGGCTGTCAATTGCGCAGGATAATCAATCACCCCAGTAGACACACCTAATGCCAACTCCCCTTCACGACGATCTACTGCATATAAGGTAGCCAAGCCACGCTCTTTCAATGCTTTTGCGAAAGAGCCGCCAATCATACCCAAACCGACAATCATGACATTGCCAAAGTGATTCTGCTCTTGTTTAGTCGTATTCTCTATCAATCTCGCATCACCTGTTTATAGCACTGCCACTGGATAAGAACCCAAAACCTTCACTTCAGAGGCCCGCTCACGTAACTCTTCGATGACCGCCTGACACTCAGGGTCTTGATAATGACCAACGAAATCTATGTAGAAAATATAGCCCCAGCGACTCATTAAAGATGGCCGCGTTTCCAAACGTGTCATATCCACCTTATGACGTTCAAAAGCTTCCAATAAGCGATACAAAGCACCTGGCTCATTCTTCGCACTGATCAGTAAAGACGTCTTATCCTTTCCACTGGCTGGCACATCCTGAGTTCCCACTATTAAAAAACGTGTTGTGTTATCAGGATGATCTTCAACATTCGCAGACACCTTATCAAGGCCATAAAGTTCACAAGCAACTTCTCCAGCAATCGCAGCAATGATACGACCATCCTGAGGATCTTGCGCCGCCAAACGCGCAGCTTCTGCATTTGAACTTACTGCAACACGCTCAACATGCGGCCAATAGCGATCTAACCATGCACGACACTGGGCAAGTGATTGCTGATGGGAGTAAATATGCGTCACTTCATCCGCATTCACATTCGGACTTAACAACAGATGATGATGAATACGCTCTTCCACTTCGCCACAGATTTTTAAACGAGAATCGCGGAAGCTGTCTAAAGTATGATTCACCACCCCTTCAGTCGAGTTTTCCACTGGCACCACACCATAATTAGCGGCCCCAGATTCCACTTCGCGAAACACTTCATCAATGGCAGCCATCGGCGCACTAATAATAGATTTACCAAAATGCTTAAGTGCTGCTTGCTGAGTAAAAGTACCCTCAGGCCCTAAGAAAGCAATGCGCATTGGCTTCTCTAACGCCAAGCAAGAAGACATGATTTGACGAAATATTTTCGCCATTTCTTCATTATCCAATGGCCCTTCATTTCGCGCCATGACACGGCGTAAAACTTGCGCCTCTCGCTCAGGACGATAAAAAACAACGGCTTCGTTACCTTGCTCTGCCAACTTCACTTCAGCTACTTTTTCAGCGCATCTGGCACGTTCATTAATTAAAGACTGGATTTGCGAATCGATACTGTCGATTCTGTCGCGTAGCAGCGGCAGCGTATCCGGTACGGCCGATTTTAAATTAGACATAACCACTTACCCATAACGTTTCTCAAAAGCTTTCATGAAATCAATCAAGGCTTGAACGCCTTCCATTGGCATGGCGTTATAAATACTAGCGCGCATACCACCAACAGAACGATGGCCTGCTAAAGTACGTAAACCAGCTGCTTCCGATTCTTCTAGAAAAGCGGCTTCTAACGACTCGTCAGCTAAAGTAAAAGGCACATTCATACGTGAACGATAAGCTGGTGCAATAGGGTTAGCATAAAACGCACTTTGATCAATAAAATCATACAAAGCCTTAGCTTTTGCTTGGTTCACTACCTCTATTGCCGATACACCACCCTGCGCTTCCAACCATTCAAATACCAAGTCAGCCAAATAAATGGCAAAGGTCGGTGGCGTATTTACCATAGAATCGTGCTTAGCCAAATTAGCAAAATTCCAAATAGTCGGTAATGAATCATCACAACGTGCTAACAAATCTTTGCGGATGATGCAGATTACAATACCCGCTGGCCCCACGTTTTTCTGTGCGCCTGCGTAAATCACACCGTACTGACTGACATCTATTTTGCGTGACAAAATAGTAGAAGATAAATCGGCAACAATAGGCAGGCTCGTTTGCGGAAGATCGGCAAACTCTAAGCCACCAATAGTCTCATTAGGACAAATATGTAAATAAGCCGCCTTTTCATCCAATTCCATATCGGACCAATTTGGCACATAGGTGTAATTATCTGCCTTAGATGAAGCAACCACATTCACTCGAGTATATTTTTTCGCTTCTTTGATGGCTTTGCTTGACCAAGCACCTGTATCCAAATAACACGCAGACTCATAACCTTTTGCTAGGTTTGCTGGAATCTGCGCAAACAAAGTCGATGCACCACCTTGAACAAACAATATTTCGTAATCGTCATTGATGTCTAGCAAGCGCTTTAGACGCGCCTTTGCCGAGGCCAAAATAGACATAAATTCCGTACTGCGATGGCTCATCTCCATCACTGATACACCTGCGCCATGCCAATCCAACAGTTCGGCTTGTGCCTTCTTTAAAACCGCTTCAGGAAGCGCTGCTGGACCAGAACAAAAATTGTACTTTCGACTCATCCCGTTTTTTACCTCTAAACATCAGGAGCCAATCTAAACAAAAGCGACGCATCAAGTGCGCCGCTGTTATTACATATTTATCTTATTCATCTGTCGCATCGGGTTGCTCTGCTTCGCCGAGTGCTTGATTCTCTGTATCTGGCTCATCGCCATCTAACATATCGTCTTCATCGTCTTCATCGACGCGAACCACACCCACTAGATGTTCATCATTGGTCAGACGAATCAAGGTGACACCTTGCGTATTACGACCTTGACAAGACACCTCTTCAACGCGCGTACGCACCAAGGTGCCTTGATCAGTAATCAGCATGATCTCGTCAGCATCATTCACCTGAGTCGCGCCCACCACCGGACCATTGCGCTCAGATACCTGAATACCTATCACCCCTTGACCGCCACGACCATAAACAGGGAAGTCTTCTACTAATGTACGTTTCCCATAGCCATTTTCACAAGCCATCAAAACAGCAGAACCTTCTTGCGGCACAATCAAGGATACGACCTTAGAACCTTCCGCTAAACGGATACCACGTACGCCCGCTGCGGTACGACCCATTGGGCGCACATCACCTTCGTTGAAACGAATTGTCTTACCTGAGCTAGACACCAACATAATGTCATTGTCACCAGAGGTCTGAGCAACGCCCACCAAGGTATCAGATTCATCCAAATTCAATGCAATCAAACCGGTCGAACGAGGACGAGCGAAGTGTTCCATTGCCGTTTTCTTAACAGTACCCTTGGCTGTTGCCATAAAGATGTAACTACTTGCCTCTTGGTTTTGGCTTTCATCTTCTTCATCAACGTCCGTTTTCTCAGCAGCGGTCAAAGGCAACAGAGCTGAAATTTGTTCGCCCTCTGCCAATGGCAATAAGTTGACAATAGGACGACCTTTGGAAGAACGGCTCGCGACAGGAATCTCAAACACACGCAACCAATACACTTTACCGAAGTTGGTAAACAGCATCACAGTATCATGACTACTGGTCACCAGCAGATGGCTGATATGATCTTCTTCTTTCATAGCAGAAGCCGACTTACCTCGACCGCCACGACGTTGTGCTTTGTATTCTTCAAGCGGTTGTGATTTGGCGTATCCGGTATCAGAAATGGTCACCACCATTGGCGCTTCATCAATCAAATCGGCAATGGTCAAATCTTGGCGAGAAGTTAAGATTTCCGTACGACGAGTATCACCAAACATTTCACGCACTTCTTCTAACTCTTCACGAATCACTTCCATCAAACGTGTTGGGTTAGACAAAATCTCCAACAGTTCTCCGATCAGATCAATCAATGCACGATATTCGTCCATTAATTTTTCGTGTTCTAGCCCCGTCAAGCGGTGCAGACGCAAGTCCAAAATCGCTTGCGCTTGATCGGGTGACAAATGGTAAGCACCATCAACAAAACCGTACGCGGCATCAAGATCGTCCGGGCGACACGCATCAGAACCAGCGCGCTCCAACATTGCCATCACATCACCTGGCTGCCAGGACTCAGAAACCAGTTTTTCTTTCGCTTCTGCGGAGGTTGGCGAGGTACGAATCAATTCGATCACACGATCAATATTGGCCAAAGCCACCGCTAGACCTTCGAGAATATGACCTCGCTCTCGCGCTTTACGCAATTCAAAGATGGTTCTTCGAGTCACCACTTCACGACGATGCTTAACAAAACACTCAAGGATTTGTTTCAAGTTAAGCAGCTGTGGACGACCATCAACCAAGGCCACCATATTCATACCGAATACAGACTGTAATTGAGTTTGCGAGAAAATATTATTAACCACTACGTCTGGGTTCTCACCACGACGCAATTCCACCACGATACGCATACCATCTTTATCAGACTCGTCACGTAATTCGCTGATGCCTTCAATTTTCTTCTCTTTTACCAACTCAGCGATTTTCTCAATCACTTTTGCTTTGTTTAGTTGATAAGGAATTTCGGTGAAGACAATGGCTTGGCGATTACCCTTGTCCATGTCTTCAATATGATGACGAGCACGCATATAAATGCGCCCACGACCCGTTTTGTAAGCCTCAATAATGCCAGCACGGCCATTGATAAAAGCCCCTGTTGGAAAATCTGGGCCCGGGATACGTTCAATCAGCTCATCAATGGAAATGTCATTATTATCAATCACGGCCAAGCAACCATCGATTACTTCGCCCAAATTATGAGGAGGGATATTGGTTGCCATGCCCACCGCGATACCGGCAGAACCATTCACCAACAAGCCTGGGACACGAGCCGGCAAGACTTCAGGCATAAACTCTGTACCATCATAGTTTGGTACAAAATCGACCGTTTCTTTTTCCAAATCCATTAGAAGATGATGAGAAATCTTCTCCATACGGATTTCGGTATAACGCATGGCTGCGGCACTATCACCGTCTACTGAACCAAAGTTACCTTGTCCATCGATCAAGGTATAACGCATGGAAAAAGGTTGCGCCATACGAACAATCGTATCGTAAACCGCTGAGTCACCATGAGGGTGATATTTACCTATTACGTCACCAACGATACGCGCTGATTTTTTGTACGGTTTATTCCAATCATTTTTCAGTTCGTTCATCGCAAAAAGAACACGACGGTGAACAGGTTTCAGCCCGTCTCGAACATCCGGTAACGCACGACCAACGATAACACTCATCGCATAGTCTAGATAGGAACCTTTCAGTTCATTTTCGATACTGACGGGAATAATTTCTTTGGCTAATTCACCCATAGATACAATCGATCCTTATGCCTCGTAAGCCCAAAGGCTTCCTAATATCTTTTTTTATAAGCGCCGTATTGTACCACAAGGAAAAAAATAACACCCCTTCCCAATTGATGTTTTGTTGCCTATTCGTGCAAATATGATCCCATCTCCACCTTACTTCGTAAAAATCATTGTCAAACATCAAATAAGTATTTATCAATAAGGCAATCTAAGAATTGTTATTGGTCTCGTGAAAGTGTTAACGCTATACTTATTTAATCATCGGCCAGCACTTTCACCGCCGCATTAAAATTCAGGTCCACAGCAGCGGACGACACCCAGATTCAACTACAAATAAGGCATATCTATGACAACCAACCCTCAACAACCCAATGTAGATCTTGATGAAGTTGCCAAATTTGAAGCACTAGCCAGCCGCTGGTGGGATACAGAAAATGAGTTCAAACCATTACACGACATCAATCCACTACGCACTAACTACATCAAAGAGCGCGCCGGTCTGGATGGTAAAAAAGTCATCGACATTGGCTGTGGTGGTGGCATTTTATCCGAAGCCATGGCCAAAGAAGGCGCACAGGTAAAAGGCATCGATATGGGCGAAGCGCCTTTAGCGGTGGCAAAATTGCATTTAGAAGAATCTAAGCTAGACATTGACTATGAACGCATCACAGCCGAAGACATAGCTGCTCGTGAAGCGGGCCAATACGATGTGGTGACTTGCCTAGAAATGCTTGAACACGTTCCAGATCCTGCGTCCGTCATCCGCGCCTGCATGACATTGGTGAAACCCGGCGGACACGTGTTCTTCTCAACCATTAATCGCAACCCTAAAGCCTACCTATTTGCCATCATTGGTGCCGAATACGTGCTTAATATGTTACCAAAAGGCACGCATGACTACGCGAAATTCATTCAACCAGCCGAGCTGAATGCCTTTGCCCGTGAAGCAAATCTTGAAGTTCAACATATGACTGGCCTAACCTACAACCCTTTCACTAAAGTCTATAAGCTCAACGACAGAGATGTGTCGGTCAACTATATGATGCATACCCAAAAGCCGACCGCCTAAATTAAGGCATCAGGAGGAGATATGTTTGATTATCAAGCCCCAAGCCAATTGCTCAAAGGCAAAACCATTATGGTCACAGGCGCAGGAGACGGCATAGGCAAAGCCGCCGCCCTTACTTATGCCGAACATGGTGCGACCGTTATTTTACTCGGTCGTACTACCAAAAAATTAGAGGCCGTTTACGACGCTATTGAAGCCAAAGGCTATCCACAAGCCGCCATCGTACCTCTGAATCTTGATGGCGCCTCTGAGCACGAATATAGAGAACTGGCCAACACCTTAACATCGGAGTTTGATCAACTTGACGGGGTATTACACAATGCTAGCCTGCTTGGTGAACGTTGTGACCTTCAGCATTACGACATCAGACTTTTCGAACAAGTGATGCGCGTCAATGTCACCAGCCAACTGGCACTTACCCAAGCCTTGATGCCGTTACTGAAAAAATCCCCTGCAGCTTCCATTATTTTTACCTCTTCGGGTGTTGGACGAACAGCGAAAGCCAAATGGGGAGCTTACGCAATCTCCAAATTTGCCACAGAAGCCATGATGCAGCTTTTTGCTAATGAGCTGGCCGAAAGCCAGCCAAACATTCGCGCTAACGCCATCAATCCTGGCGCAACCAAAACTGCCATGCGCGCTGCAGCTTACCCAAATGAAGATCCAAATAGCCTTC
The DNA here is from genome assembly GCF_040436405.1 of Marinomonas sp. THO17. Lineage (NCBI taxonomy): Bacteria > Pseudomonadati > Pseudomonadota > Gammaproteobacteria > Oceanospirillales > Oceanospirillaceae > Marinomonas > Marinomonas sp. THO17. Next base: position 1,128,737 of record NZ_AP031575.1, read on the forward strand.
CAAGCGCCACTGACATCATGCCTCTTTATCTGTATCTAATGGGTAAAGACAGCCTGACAATCAACGGACAATCCCTCAACGCACAATAAAAATTACGTAATTTATGCAATGGGTAAACTCACTCCCATTGCATATTCTTAGTGGCATCAGTTAATCTCATAACATGATTAAAGCCGTATTAACACTTCATATTCTGATTTACCTTATGTTCAGCAACGCTCTTTTTGCTGAACAAAGCACGGCTATAGACAAAGCATTAGCTCAACAAAATAAAGTGAGTGCTTCAGAGCCAATCAATAAATCAAACAAGACATCAGATACTCTCACAGCAAACACAAACACCTTGCTGGGACATATGGTCGAGATTCCACATAAGAGTCGTACCGACCAAAATCAATACCACTTTGTAATATTAGAAAACCAACTTAAGGTGCTCCTGGTTAGCGACCCTCAAGCAGAGAAATTCTCAGCATCCTTATCAGTGAATGTGGGTAACTTTGCAGACCCTGAAACACAACCAGGTTTGGCCCATCTACTTGAACACATGTTATTTCTAGGCACTCAAAAATACCCAAAATCTGGTGATTATCAATACTACATTCACAACAATGCTGGTACCCATAATGCCTACACCAGCACAAACACCACCAACTACTTTTTTGATGTCAAACCTTCTGCCTATGAAGGCGCATTAGATCGATTTTCACAATTCTTTATTCATCCTTTGTTTAGCGAAGCACTTACTCAGAGAGAAAAAAACGCAGTAGACGCTGAATACAAGGCCAAAATCAAGACCGACAGCCGTCGTAATAATCAAGCCTTAAAAACCTTGATCAATCCTCAACACCCATACAGCCGATTCTCAGTTGGCAATTTAAAAACTCTTAAAGACCAACCCGGCAAACCTTTAAGGCAACAGCTTCTTAAGCTTTATCAACAAGAATATTATGCTAACAATATGGCCTTGGTCCTGGTCGCCAATCTTAATCCAGAAACACTTGCCAAATTAGCACAACACTATTTTTCAGACATTCCTACCAGTGCATCGGCTCAACTGGAAAAAAAACAGTACCCTGACTTAATTCAACCTGATCAAGCACAACTGCAATTCGTTCGCTCACTCTCAGACCACAATAGCATTAGCTTTAACTACCAAATCCCTGCACAAAATTCATACTATAAAACTCAACCAACACGCTATTTGTCTTATATTTTGGGCAACGAAAATCAACACTCTTTGTACGCCAATCTAAAGGCGCAAGACCTCATTACAGGCATCTCAGCAACCACCAGTAAGGATTATGGACACAATGCCTTTTTTACCGTCAAAATTCATTTAACCAACAAAGGTATGTCGCAGATTGATGAAGTTGCCAAGCAGTTTTTTGCGACCATTAGCTTACTCAAATCTTCTCCAGTCAATTCTTTGTACTTAGAGGAAGGGCTAAAACTCAGTCGCCTCATGTTCAACAATCAAGGCTACATACAGCCCATCCAACTGGCTCGCGCCTTATCATCTCGTTTGTTAAGGATTCCCGCAATGGACTTGCTGGGTAGCTTTAGAGTGGAGCACACCGCTTCTGCTGAGGAAGTACATACCTTGTTGGATCAACTGACGCCACAACACTTATTAATTCAAATTGCCAGTCAACAAGACTTCCCACAACACTGGGCTGCTGAGGTCAGTAAATGGCAAAAAGAAACGTATTACGATACCCAGTATAGCAATCACTTTTTTAGCCAAGACCTAATAGAAGAGATGAACTCTGCCGTCAAAAGCACCTTAGTCAGCCTGCCACAAAAAAATGTATTCATTCCCGACAGCTTGGCATTAATTAAACAAAAAGACGACTTACCAGAAGTCGTTTATAAACAAACTGGTTTTCAGTTTTGGAATAAATCCGACCCCAGCTTCAACAAACCCACTGCCATGCATTTTCTAGCCTTTCGCTTTGACCATGCTGCAGATACCCCCAAACACATGCTCGCCAATCGTTTATGGACCAGACTTTTCAATAACAGCATTAGTGAAGCCACCTACTCTCCCTATGTTGCTGGCTTAGGTTATAGTTTTTATCCGCACGCCAATGGCGTCACTTTGCGCACTAATGGCTATTCAGATAAACAAGGAAATTATTTGGTTTGGTTAGTGGATCAACTGTTTCTCTACCGACCTGATGCTGAACGCTTTAAGGCCGCTAAACTTCAGCTGGCAAAAGACCTACTAAATCAAGCTAATCGACAAGCATTTCGCAATGCCAATACAGCCTTTAATACACTGATTACCAAAAACAGCTTTACAAAAGAAGCATTAACCAATGCACTAAAAACACTTACCTTTGAAGACTTTGTTAACTTCATCAAGCACGCTAGAGAAAGCTTCAACCTACTTGGATACAGTACAGGTAATATCACCTCTGACGATACCAAACAGCTAGCAAACAAGCTCTATGAACGCTTTACCGGTCGACTCATTGAGCGTGCGCCCATAAAAATAGAAACCAAAACCATCACGCCATTAGAAAAGCTGCATTATCGTTTTCAATCCAACAGTGATGACAAGGTCATTTTGTATACCCTGATCGACACCAGTCATCAACAAGAAACTGAACGCAAAAGCATTCAACAAAAATGTTACTTCACCCTACTGAATAAATTGATTAAAAGCGCTTTTTATCAAGAATTACGTACCGACAAACAACTTGGTTACATTGTAGGCACGCAGGACTTAAGTGTGCGTAATACTCCTATTCTTGGGCTGCTAGTACAATCCCCCAATAAGAGCAACCAGACCATTATCAAGGCCATTGAAGACTTCCTAAATGAACAGAAAGTAAAGCTTAAAAACCTCTCTGATGAAGACTTTCATCGTGTAAAAGAAGGCATGTTGTTAGACGTCACGCGCAAAGCAAAAAATTTAGCTGAGAACGCCTTAAAAGAGTGGCACCAGATCGCCAAGTCCACACCAAACTTCAAAACACAAGAAGAATGGATAAACTCCATTAACAGGATAAAGAAAGACGATTTTATGGCATTTTTAAAGGAAAAGATCGAATCAAATCAAACAACGCGAATTCTAGTACACAACCAACCAATGGATAACACTTGGCTCACACAACATGGCTGGCAAGAAACCTCAGCCACCAATCAAAGCCTCTAATTTTCTCTCTTTGGCCTTCAAGCTTTCACCACCACCAGAAGGAAGCGGAATAGCGCCTTGACCGATTGGCGCAAAATCCCCCACATCGGGTTGTATCTCTTCGGTTATGTTTTCACCACTTTCATTTAACAAGCCGATTTCAGGCATCATACGCAAGCGCCTTTCCTCAATTTCTTCAGGCACATTTCCGGTAAACAATACGGTGAAAGGTGCTTCTTTGGTTCGCTTATTCACTTCATCGTATATGGCTTGTTCTCGCTCAGAGATGGCATTTTCTTCGAGATAAGTGAGACCTGACGCATCTGGAGAAATGACGAGATTAGGCTTATATTCTTCGCGAGCAGAATCGACAGGTATGACGGCAACTTCTTCTTTGGAACTCAACACCACTTGATGTTCAGCGCGAATCACCTGATTACCATAAATAATCTCCACAGGCTGACGCTCAACCGTTTGCGCCAAGCACAGTGAGGAAAAAAAACATAATGCTAAATTAACAGGTTTCATAGCGTCACCAAAACAGTCCCTTACTCCACTATAGAAGATTAAGGAACAATAAAAAAGGAATTCAGATCTCTCTGAACTCCTTTTATCGGAATGTATTTGCCGAGCTTGAATGTCTTTACAGACTAATCACATCAAACGTCACGTCTGGATTAACATCCGCTTCGTAATCCACGCCATCTACGCCAAAGCCAAACAACTTCAAGAACTCATCTTTGTAAAGCTGATAATCTGTCTCTGCAAACAAGTTTCCATCATTAATTTGCGGCCACAAATCACGACAAGCTTGTTGTACGTCTTCACGCAATTCCCAGTCATCCAAACGCAGACGATTCATATCATCTGTTAATTCTGCTGGATTATGATTGTTGAACAAGCGCTCAGCAAACATGCGATAAATTTGATCCATACAACCTTCGTGCAGACCTTTTTCACGCATTACCTTAAACACCATTGCCAAGTACAAAGGCATCACAGGAATCGCCGAAGACGCTTGCGTCACAACCGACTTCAATACCGCAACATTCGCGCCACCATTGAGTGCTGACAATTGCGTGTTAATGGCTGAAGACGCGCGATCTAAATCTTCTTTCGCCTTACCCAAAGCACCGTGCCAGTAGATAGGCCAAGTGATGTCAGAACCAATGTATGAATAAGCAACCGTACGCACACCTTCAGCAAGCACACCAGCGTCTTGTAGGGCTGACATCCATAATTCCCAATCTTGACCGCCCATTACGGTGGTCGTAGCAGCGACTTCTTCTTCTGTTGCTGGCTCAATCTCAGCGTCAATAATAACGTCTTTGTTAGTGTCGATGGCGGTTGAGCGATATGGCTGACCAATCGGCTTCAATACAGAACGTACGACTTCCCCCGTATCTGGCAATTTACGAACCGGAGACGCCAAGGAGTAAACTACCATATCAACTTGACCAAGATCCGCTTTGATCAATTCGATAACCTTGTCACGCGCTTCATTTGAAAACGCATCACCATTAATACTTTTCGCGTACAAGCCTTCTTCTTTCGCCGCTTTATCAAACGCGGCCGCATTGTACCAGCCAGCTGTACCTGGCTTTTTCTCCGTCCCTGGTTTTTCAAAAAACACACCAATGGTTGCAGCACCAGAACCGAATGCAGCGGCAATGCGGGAAGAAAGACCATAACCACTAGAAGAACCAATCACGAGTACTTTTTTGGGGCCGTTTTCGATGGCACCATTTTTCTTAGTAAGAGCAATTTGTTCTCTCACATTTTGCTCACAGCCCACAGGGTGAGTCGTTGTACAAATAAATCCACGAATTTTTGGTTTAATGATCATAGTATTTTCTCAACATCATGTTTCGATTACGTCTTGCCTGGCAATCCCTTCAAATGAGACAGGCAACACAAATGAGATCGCCATGATACAATAGCCGGATCCATATGTCCTGATTCTCTTTGAATACAGAATCAAATTCTTTATCCCGCGCCCTATAATGAGATCACAGTGCAAATATTAGTAATTGGCTATGTTTGGCCCGAACCCAACTCCTCTGCCGCCGGCAGCCGTATGATGCAATTACTGCACAGTTTTCATCAACAAAACTGGCCAATCACCTTCGCCAGCCCAGCACAACTTAGCGACCACATGGCCGATCTCAGTGAGTACAACATCAATGTGACGCAAATCGAGCTAAACAACGACAGCTTTGACCGTTTTATCGATGATTTACAACCTAACATCGTTATCTTTGATCGTTTTATGATGGAAGAACAATTCGCTTGGCGGGTTGAAAAATGCTGTCCGGACGCCTTACGTGTTCTCAACACAGAAGATTTGCATTCGCTTCGTCATGGACGTCATCAGGCGGTAAAAACCGAACGCCCTTTTCAGTTGAAGGATATGTATTCTGACTTAGGAGTGCGTGAAATCGCCGCCATACACCGCAGCGATCTTACCTTGATGATTTCAGAATACGAAACACAATTACTAAAAGACGAGTTCCAAGTACCAGAAAGCCATCTGATGTACTTACCCTTCATGCTTGAAGAAGCGCCACAAAGCACAGCTCTTCCCCTCTTTGAGGAAAGGCAGCATTTCGTCACCATAGGTAACTTTCGTCACGCCCCAAACTGGGATGCGGTACGACAGCTAAAAACACACATTTGGCCAAAAATACGTCAAGCTTTACCAACAACAGAACTGCACATTTACGGTGCTTATCCACCTCCCAAAGCCAGCCAACTACACAACCCCAAACAAGGTTTTCATATTAAGGGTTGGGCAGAAGATGCAAAACAAGTCATATCGCAAGCCCGAATTTGTTTAGCTCCAATACGTTTTGGCGCTGGTATCAAGGGCAAGTTAGTAGAAGCCATGCAAGTTGGCACACCCAGCATTACCACCAAGATAGGCGCGGAGGCCATGGCGGGACCTTGGCCCTGGAATGGCGTTATCACAGATGATGTGGATGAATTTGTTGCTGCTGCTGTGTCTCTTTATCAAGACCAAGCAAGTTGGCAACTGATGCAGAATAACGGTTTTTCCATTCTCAACGCACGCTTTCAAAGAAACGAGTGGCAAAACAAACTGATTCAACGTCTACTAAGACAAGTTCAACTCAAAGATGTGCTGAGAGATCATCACTTTTGGGGCAAAATGCTGCGACATCACAGCCTGAAAAGTACTCAATATATGTCTCAGTGGATCGCCTTAAAAAATCAGCAAGAAACCTCTGCTGAGAAATGACCTTAAGCCGTTAGCAATTACTTGGGTTGTAAATTTGAAATAAAACTCATTTGGCAGGAAGGTTAAGACTGGCTCACAAATTGACTAGCCGCTTCACGTTCTCTCACCTTTTGCATAATGGCGCGCTGCCCCTCTATCGCCAAACTGCCCCATTGACTGATTTCATAACCAGTACGATAACAACCAACACAGACATCATTATCGTCTAGATAACATACATTTACGCAAGGCGAAGGCAGCCTTTCTTGTTGAGTTGAGTTTACTTTGTGTGATTCTTTTGATGAGCTCATTAGTTTGCCTTGATAAAGATAACTCTTTAGCTTCACTTTTTTACTATCAGGCGCCCTTTACAACAGAGCGCCTTGATCACATCCGCTTTTCACGAACATATGATCTTAGTATTCAGCGTTATGGTAAACACGCTGAACGTCATCTAATTCATTTAGCAAATCCAGAAAACGCTCAAACTGCTCAACGTCTTCACCTTGGATTTGTGTCATGTTTTGTGCCACGAATTGAATCTCATCCATATCAAATTCCATGTCACCAAAAGCGTCTGTTAGGGCTGTTTTCGCTTTTGCATATTCGGTGTTTGGTGCAAAAACCGTCACTTTCCCGTCTTCCAGTTCAATGTCGGTCACGTCCACATCTGCCATCATCAAAGCTTCCAATACCGCTTCTTCATCATCGCCATTGAAGACAAAAATAGCACTGTGATCAAACATATGACTTACACTGCCTTGGCCACCAATCTTACATTTCACCTTATTAAAGCAAGTGCGCACATCGCCAAAGGTACGGTTTGGGTTGTCAGACAAACAATCCACAATCACCATAGTGTTACCTGGTCCAAATCCTTCGTAACGGGCTGTATCAAAATCTTCGCCGCCACCGCCTTTCGCCTTATCAATTGCTTTGTCGATAACGTGAGTTGGCACTTGATCTTTCTTCGCACGGTCAATCAGTGAACGCAACGCTAGGTTGCCATTTGGATCAATACCACCGGACTTTGCACAAACATAAATTTCGCGACCATATTTACTGTAAACCTTAGCTTTTTGATCTGAGGTTTTTGCCATGGACTCTTTGCGATTTTGATAGGCTCTGCCCATTACGTATTCCTATTCATTACAGATTAAAAAAAAGTGATTTTAACGCTTCACTTTACCAGTGTGAACTCTTGCTAAGCAAAAGCTGCTAATCAGCGTACAATTAGTCAGCCTGATTGTTCAACATAGTTGCAAATCTTTGGTCTTTATCTTGCCAGAGTTGATTGACCCATTGTTGAAATCTTTGTCGATACTCAGCATCGTTTTGATAGTCACCCAATAAGTTCATATCAATTGGCATGGTACGAATGTGTACCTTGATTTCAGCAACTTTCCCGGATAAGTATTGAAAGAAACTGGGAATGCCTTTTGGATACACTATGGTCACGTCAATCAGCTGATGTAATTTTCCATCCATCGCATTCAATGCAAACGACAGACCACCCGCTTTGGGCATCAATAAATGCTGAAAAAGGCTGGATTGTTGGTCATGCTTAGCTTGAGTGAAACGAGTACCTTCCAAGAAATTCATGATAGACACAGGAAAATGCTGAAACTTCTCACACGCCTTTTTGGTGACCTCAATGTCTTTACCTTTCAGCTCAGGGTGTTTTTTCAGCAAAGCTGGGCTGTAACGCTTCATAAAAGGAAATTCCAATGCCCACCAAGCCAAACCAATAAAAGGAACCCAAATGAGCTCTTTCTTCAAAAAGAATTTAATAAAAGGAATACGGCGATTGAAAATCCGCTGCAGTACTAGAATATCTACCCAAGATTGATGGTTCGCCACCAGCATGTACCAATCCTTTGCCAACAAGTCTTGTTGTCCGCTAAGAGCAATCTTGGTACGCCCGAAGTAACGCTGATTGAGATTATTCATCCCTATCCAAAAGGTCGCAATATGATCCAACCAAAGATTCAAATGCGCTCTTACAATAGCAAATGGCAAACAGCTTTTCAGTAAGGCTAAAAGCATAACAGGCAAGAAACAAAGTAAGGTATTTAATACGATCAAAGAAAAGGAAAAGACTGCTCTAATAGCAGGTAACTTGGGCATTATGGAGACTCTTTAGCATAATTTTTTTGCGCATAATACTAAAGCTGATAGAAGAATGGAAATCCTCATTATTTACACCTCTAGCGAGTAGCCAAGTTTCCACAAGAAACTGTATAGTAAACATACGATTAGCATATTTTTATTCGAATTAGCTTGATATTTGACGCCAATCTTATATCGAAACGACTCATTTCTGGCCGTACAAGCTGGATAAAATACAGGAATTTAAGCTCGACCATGACCGCTCTTAAAGGCTTAAAGATTCGACATAAGCTCTTTGCCGTTTTCGTTCTCAGTAACATCTTATTAATTGTTTCCATGTGGCAAGTCTTTCAATGGAGCTTTGACCGTGGCTTTGTTTCCTACGCCACCGAACGTGATCGTGATTTTCTTGAGCAAATGGCCAACCGCACCGCTAATTTGTATATCTACTATGATGACTGGTACTTCTTAGTTCAAGAAAGCCGTATGGAAAAAGAGTGGTACAAGGCCAAATTGGAAAACCTACGCGATTTGGTACCACCGCCAAGCACACCTAATTTGGATCTCATTTACCCATCACAATATTATCGTCAGCGATTTCTTCTGTACGATCAACAACAGCATTCTATTATTGGTTCTGTTCCTTTCGCCAGTGCCGAGACACATGCCGTTAAAGTCAATGATAGGATTGTAGGTTACGTTGGCTTGCGCTCCATTCGTGAACTGGTACAAGACCAAACTCTCCGTTTTGTAAAACAACAAGGTGAGGCCTTCCTGCTGATCTCCGCCTTTATGCTCGCCATTGCAGCCTTGCTAACATGGCCTTTGGCACAGTGGCTGAGTCGTCCATTGAGTTCAATGCGCATGGCCACCAAGAAGCTGGCAATGGGCCAATTTGATACTCGCATTGAAGTAAAAGGTAGCGACGAATTAGCCGATTTGAGTGGTGATTTTAATCACCTTGCTTACACCTTAGAAAATACCCGCGAAGCGCGTAAACGATGGGTTGCAGATACCGCGCATGAGCTGCGTACTCCGGTAGCAATTTTACGTGGCGAAATTGAAGCCATGCAAGATGGTATTATTAAGATCACACCAGAAAGTTTGGCGTCATTGCAGCATGAAGCCATACATATTGCGCGCTTAATTGATGACCTAAACCAACTTTCCATGCATGATATGGGCAGTTTGAACTACGATATGGAAGAATTGGAATTGCAGGATATCGTCGAGCAATCTGTGCAAGCAATGACGCTTCCCTACAGCGAGGCGGGACTTGAAATTGAATTTGAAGATCAGGAAAACGCCCCCATTATCATGACAGGCGATGCCGACAGGTTACATCAACTGTTCTCAAATTTAATAAATAATTCATTAAAGTACACAAACGCACCTGGCAAACTAAAAGTCAGTTTATCAAAACAGGGGAAAAATGCCGTTATTCTATTTGAAGACAGTGCACCTGGCGTAAGTGATGAAGACAAAGACCGAATTTTTGAGCAGTTCTATCGCATCGAAAATTCTCGTAACAGAGCGACTGGCGGCCGTGGATTGGGTCTGGCCATTTGTACCAACATAGTGGACGGTCATCAAGGTAACATCAGTGCCTACCATTCTCCTATTGGCGGGTTAGGCATAAAAATAGAACTCCCTTTAAACTGATAAGGAAAGAGTAACGATATGAGTAAGATACTAATAATCGAAGATGAACCAAAATTGGCTGAATTGATGGGCGCTTATCTAGAACAAGCGGGGTACGAACATCATCACCTTGATCGTGGTGACATTGCTGTTAACTACATTAAAAACAACCAAGTTGATACTATCTTGCTCGATCTTATGTTGCCTGGTCTAGATGGTGTGGAAATTTGCAAACAGGTTCGCCAATTCAGCAGTGTGCCTATCATAATGGTAACGGCCAAAGCAGAAGAAATCGATCGTCTTATCGGCCTTGAGATGGGCGCTGATGATTATGTCTGTAAACCTTTCAGCCCGCGTGAAATCGTCGCTCGCGTGAAAGCTAACTTGCGCCGCGTTGAACTTGACCAAGAAGAATCACCACGTACTGATGGCTTTGATCTTGATGTGGATCGCCTTCGTGCTACTTATAAAGGTGAACTGATTGATCTGACCACCGTTGAGTTCCAATTATTACAGCTTTTGATCAAAGAACCTGGACGGGTCTTTGGTCGTGATCTGATCATGAAAAGCATTTACACCGATAGCCGTGTGGTAAGTGATCGTACCATCGACAGTCATATTAAGAAGTTACGTAAGAAAATTTCGGCTGTTGCCCCCGAACTGAATGTTATTCATTCTGTATATGGTGCGGGATACCGTTTCGAAAACAACGACTAATTCTCACCAAGTGTGAACAGTAAAAGGGAAACAAGTTGGGCAACTTTTTAGACGTATTGGCATTTTCTTTTTCTATTACAATGCCAATATTTTTAATATTGGCATTGGGGGTCATTCTTTATCGATTACGCATCATCAATGACAATTTTATCGATACTGCGTCTAAATTGGTGTTCAATGTTACCTTGCCCGCCTTACTCTTTATCAGTATTTCTAAAACCAGCTTAACCAGTGAAACGGATTTTTCACTGGTGATTTATGCCATGCTGGCGGTGATCGTCACCTATGTTGCTTTAGAGCTCATTATGGCGGTCTGGATCCCAAACAAAGCGGAACGTGCCGTACTGGTTCAGGGGGCATTTCGCTCTAACATGGGCATCATAGGCTTGGCTTATTGTGTCAATGCTTACGGCGATAACGTATTCGCCGTCGCCTCAGTGTATTTAGGGGGCGTCACTGTTTTATTCAACATTCTATCAGTAATAGGCCTGACTCGTGGACTTGGTGGCAACACCAATTTCAAAGGCATCTTCAAGGGTATTATGAAAAACCCTTTGATCATTGCCATTGTGGCCGCCTTTGTGTTTTCCATTTTTGGACTTCACTTACCTACTACTTTGCATAAAGCCGGTGATTATTTTGCGCAAATGACCTTACCACTTGCACTCTTGTGTGCTGGTGCCTCATTAAGTTTTAGCTCAATGCGTAGGGATTTATTTGGTGCGGTATTGTCTTCTTGTGGCAAACTAATCTTTATTCCTGTTGTGCTGACTTTTGGTGGATATTTATTAGGCTATCGCGGAATGGAATTAGGCGTTCTCTTCTTAATGTCTTCAGCACCCAGCGCATCCGCCAGCTATATTATGGTAAGAGCGATGAATGGTAACGCCACCTTGGCGGCGAATATTATTGTCATCACCACCCTAGCTTCCTTGATTACCACCAGTATTGGGGTTACTTTGTTACGCAGTTTGGCGCTTATCTAAAGCTTGTTATCAGACTCTGGTAAGTGCTGTATTAACAAACCTTACCATGAGAAAGACTCATTGATCGCCTCTTTTCAAAAGCATAAATTTTGGTTTGTCAGCCTAGCTTTGGCCTGCTCAATCAGTTTATTCATCATTGTCAATAAACTTGCCTATCAATTTTTAGTGATCGAAAAGCATACTCAAGGCCAAGATAGGTTATTGAATTATGTTATCGAGCTTCGCAACGAACTAAAAGACTATCAAATACTCCCTTATGCTTTAGCTGACAACCCAACACTCTTGGCTTTCATGTCCGATCCCAACAACACTTTAATTCGGCGTCAAATGCAACGCCAATTGGAAGATTTAAAGCAAGTTTCCAATACACAGGATTGGCTTATCTTATCTGTTCAAGGTGAAGCCATCTTGTCTAGCGATCAATCGTCTAACTTCATCTTATCCGATTATTTTCACCTTCAAAATCTAAGCCAAACACTGCAAGAACACCAAGGAGAATACTTGCTGATTTCAGGTTATAAACCTACAACCTACCAATCTGTTCACTTAGCACTGGCTCCAGTGTATGACAGCGCAGGCCATTTATCGGGGGCTATAGCCATTAAAATTGATGTTAGTGAACTGATTGAACGTTGGAACCTACTGGATGACTTGGTGTTTATAACGGACCAAAACAATCTGGTATTTGTTACCAACAAGCTCAATCAAATCATTAGCAGTGATTGGTTAAGCAAACAAAGGACTGTAGAATTTTTTGACCAAACCCAAGCGAAAACCTATCGATTCAACCAACAAGATTATCTAGTGCAAGATGTACTATTAGATGATCTTCAATGGCAAATTCATTACCTGTCGAGTCTGGATACCATCAAAAAACGAGCACGCGATCTGGCTTGGATCAGCTTAGGCGTTTTTGCCTTGCTGTTTGTATTTTGGTTATATCGCCGCGAGCGCTCCTTGAAAATCGCCTCGGAACTCGAAAATCAAACTTTAATTGCCAATAGTGCTTTGCAACAGAGGGTATTGATTGAAAATACCCATGTTGGCCTGTTGCTGTTAACCGCTGACGGCAAAGTGACCTTTGTGAACCCAATGGGCAAGCGTTATTTTGGTGAAGACGCCCAACTGATTTCTTACAACCTCTTAGACTTCCTTCCCGACACCGATGAAAACCAACGGGCTCGTCAGTTCCTTTCCTCTTTACCCCACCAGGATTACCAAGCAAAAGCGGATTTTCTGGAACAAGAAGTGATGTTGGTAAAACACAATGGCGACACCTTTCCAGCCCTGCTCTCAGTATCACCTTTGCAATGGAACCATGAGCTTGGTTATCTAGTGACATTATTAAACATCAGCAAACGTAAGTTAGCCGAATTGAAATTACTGGAAGCCAATGCTCAGTTGGAAGACCGTGTATTGGAACGTACTCAAGCTTTAGAACAAGCTCAACAAGAACTGCTACGTACCGAAAAGCTAGCCGCCATCGGACAAATGTCCACAGCCATAGCCCATGAACTTAATCAGCCACTGACAGGCATTCGCACTCTTACTTATACAGCGGAACTCTTATTAAAACGTCAAGACTCAGAACAAGCCTTAAAAGTGGTCACCGATTTGGAATCCTTGGTAACCAGAATGCAGACCCTTACCAGCGAATTAAAAGTTTTCGCGTTTCGACGCCCGGAACAACTCGTCAGCACCTCGATAAGAGACTGCTTTAACAAGGCAATTGATCGACTGGGCGAGGAAGCAAAATTCCTAGATTACCAAATACAAATAACAGAATACGATGCAGTTCTGGCCGAACCCAGCCGTTTAGAACAGATTTTCAGTAATCTCATCAGCAACAGCATTCAAGCTTGTGCAGAAACAGACATCAAGCCGATAATCTCACTGTGCAGTAAAGCCGTTGGAGAACAAATTCTGATAGAATTCAAAGACAATGGTCCTGGTATAGAAGAAGACAAACTCGCGCATATTTTTGAACCTTTTTTTACCACCAAACCCATTGGCAAAGGTCTGGGATTAGGCATGGCCATCAGCGCGAATTTGGCGAAAGACATGAATGGTAAACTACAAGCCAATTACAATAACCAAGCCGAACTGGTGTTCACTTTAGTTTTACAAAAGGCATGACATGCAAATGGATACCCAAGCAATAGAAATCTGGTTACTGGATGACGATGACATTGTCCGCTCAACCACAGCTCAATGGTTGAGATTATCAGACTTTGAGGTACGAGAGTTCCAAGACGCACGCACCTTACTTAGCCAATTTCATGCCGACTTGCCCTGTATTATTGTCAGTGATATCCGCATGACGCCTATGGACGGATTAACACTCATGGCAGAGTGTTTATTACAAGACCCTAACTTGTCTTTCATCCTGATCACAGGCCACGGCGATGTTGACACCGCGGTAAGCGCTCTTCGCGATGGTGCGTTCGACTTTTTAGAAAAACCCTTTGATCCAAATCGTCTTATTCAAACCGCCAGAAAAGCTATTCAGACTCGCAAAGCACAACTGCAATTGGCCACCCAGAGGCAATATCTGGGGGACTTACATGGTTTAGAAGAAACCATCATAGGTCAAGATGAACAAATGGTTCGAGTACGTCAGCAGATTCAAACCTTCGCCAACATAGACACCCATGTCATCGTCTATGGTAAAACGGGCTGTGGAAAAGAGCTCGTCGCCAAAGCCTTACACGATGCCAGCCCCCGTAAAGACAAACCTTTTATTGCCATCAACTGTGCCGCCATTCCAAGCGATTTATTTGAAAGTGAATTATTCGGCCATGAAGCCGGCGCTTTTACCAGTGCCCACAAACAGCGTGTCGGTAAACTTGAGCTGGCCAGCGAAGGGACTTTGTTTTTGGATGAAATTGAAAGCATGCCCTTTTCCATGCAAATTAAGCTACTACGTGTTTTACAAGAAAATCAATTGGAACGTATTGGCAGTAATCAAACCATTCACATCAACCTCAGAGTGGTTGCTGCGGCAAAACAAGACTTACAAAATATGGCAGATTTTCGCCAAGACTTGTTTTTCCGCCTCAATGTATCGCAAATTCATCTGCCTGAATTACGCCATCGTGGTTCTGATATCCCTCTATTGTTTGAGCACTTTTGCCGACACGCGATTGAAGAAAGAGGCGGAGAGTTTAAACCTCTTAGTCCAATTGATTTAGAAACCCTGACATTATATGGCTGGCCTGGAAACGTTCGTGAACTACGTAATGTGGCGTTACGTTATGCTCTAGAAGCCAACACCAGTGTGGCTAAAATTCTCGCCGGCTATCAAGCGCAAGAGCAAATTAACACACAAAGCCCTTTGCCTTTGAGTGTGAAGGTTCAAGAATACGAGCGCAGCTTAATCGATGCCTGCTTGCGACAGCAAAAAGGCAACATCCAGCACGTTCTAGAAGAGCTGCAACTGCCCAGACGAACACTCAATCAAAAAATGCAAAAATATGGCCTAAATCGTGGCGATTATTTGGATTGACATCAAACCACACACTGGGCTTTTTGCTTCAATTAAAAAGCTCACTCTCACACTGAAACCTTGATCTCATTTCCCCCACCTCTCACCTTATGACGGAAAAATATTAACTCAAGCAAATTAATTTATATTTTTTAATGAGAATCACTTGCATTAATATAAAAAACATTCTTTAATGATAACCATTATCAGATCAGAGAAAAAACAGAGGCTAGGTTGATGCAAATGCAAATCCACATGCTAGACATTTATGACACCCAAGGACAGGTTCGTGAATCTGTCGAGGCTGCCTTATCTGGTCATAAGCAGGCCTATGCTCTACTGCCTAATCTGCATTTGCTCAATCAGCATATCCATGCCAAACAAAGCATGTCCATTCATGAAGTGGCACAAGCAGGATTGTATTTTTCTTTTTTAGGTCACAAGGCTATCCGTTCAGTACAAGACATAGAGTCAGTACAAATACATTATCAAGCCAGTCCATTAAGTGGCGAATTCAGCATGCAAAAAGGTCAGCAACAAAGTTTGTTGCAGGTACGCATTGCACCAAGCTTATTGGCCGCTGTACTGGGTGAGACAGAAGAACAAGTCATTCAACACTTTTCGTTAATGCAAAAAGCATTAGCAGACAATGGTGCGCCAATTAGGTTGCCTATAACCCATAAAATAGAACAAATACTCAAACCTGTTTTGACTCATAAGGGCAGTTCAATCAGTCTAGCGGGACAGATTTATGGGGTGATTTTTACTCTAATTGAACAACTGCAAATGCTTAATCATTTGTCCCGTTGTGAAGATTGTCAGAGCAAATTGTTTCATGCTCAAAATCTGATTGAAGCCCAAGAGCAAGACACACTCTCTATTTCAAGTCTTGCTGAACAAGTGGGTCTAAATGACGAAGCCTTAACCATAGGCTTTTATTTAATCGTCGGACAATCCATTGAAAGCTATTGTATGCAAAGCAAGATAAAATATGCCGCGGCGAGATTGAGAGAAGATCCTTCTGCAAAGTCTCATATTGTCGCGGAAAGTGGCTTTTCAGAAGCTCAATTTGAAGCGGCTTTTATTAAACATTTTGGCGTGAGCAGTCAGCATTACGGCCAAATTCATTAAGTTACAGGAAAAAAGTTAACCATGGCGCAAGCATCAATAGCCCTGATTTACGGTACAGACACAAACAACACAGAAGAAGTTGGCCACAAAATAGCAAAGCAATGGGAAGAATTGGGTGAACAAGTCGATATCTTCAACATCAAAGATATTGAATTAAGCCAACTAGAAGAATACAACACTCTGATAATGGGTATCCCGACTTGGGACTTTGGTGGCATCCAGTCTGATTGGGAAGACATTGGCGACAGTCTGTCAGAATTGTCTTTGGAAAATACCACCATTGCTTTGTACGGTTTAGGTGACCAATTTGGTTACGGAGATTATTTTGTTGATGCGATGGGCTGGTTGTATGAAAAATTGCTACCTACCCAAGCCACTTTCATTGGCCAATGGTCAACAGAAGGTTACGAGTTTGAAGCATCGCGTGCTTGTATCGAAAATAAAGAAAATTTTATTGGTCTTGCCATAGACGAAGACCAACAATTTGAACTCACTGACGAACGTATTGAGCAGTGGGTTATCCAGCTTTACGCTGAAAGAGCTGTGGAGGCCGCATAATAACCACTGACTGGCCATTGTTCTAAGTAAACGACTCAAATTTGGATTCCCACACATTCGCTGCCCCGAATGCCCAAATTTTACTTAGCAACAATGAGGTTATTATACGACTTGCTCTTGTTTGCGTAAAGAACGTGGCTACCTCTCCTTTCTCTCCTGCTTGGAGGTAGCCACGTATTCCCTTTCTCTATCATCACCTAATCTAACTATTCTTAGTTCATAATTGACGTTAAGCGTTAAAATCTTACCCTACCGATATTACCTTAGTTCCCACATATTGGATATCATGAGAGGAATGTGAGGAGTATTATGAACCTACAACTGTCTGATATTGTTATTGCGCTTATACTTTTTAGCTTAGCTTATGCCTGGTGGCGTAATACCGCTATTCGAGAACAAGCAACCAAATCGGCCAAACAACATTGTCAGTCACTTCATCTTCAGTTATTGGATGAAAGCGTGGCAGGCATTACTTGGCGTCCTTGCTTGTATCACGGCGCTCCTGCCATTAAACGCACTTACAAATTCGAATTCAGTTCTTCTGGTATTGCTAGGTACACAGGTACCATTACCTACATAGGCGCGCAGCAAACTAAAATTTGGCTGAGCCCACATGATATTTAAGTTTAGGAAGGTGCGAAAAATGGGATTTTTGTAGCAAAAAATGAGTAAATAAAGCGGTAGAATCAAAACTTGTCTATACTTAAAAAATGCAATTTACCCGCTTAAAAAGCGCTTAATATGATTGCATTCATAGTGGATCGCGCAATAATATACTTTAGTTACTTTTGTTCACATTTGTATGAAATGATCTGAAAGAATCATGTAACATCAAACTCTGACAATGGTAATGAATTAATCTAAATGATTATTTCAAAGATAAATAATAATAAATGCAGGATTTCATATGTTGGCAAATCTAAGTTTTCGCACTAAGTTACTCTCTCTCTTGATTGCAGCAGTTCTTGGCTTTGTGGTAGTAACTGCCGTAGCAATGCAAGGATTACATGTACAAGAAAACTCCTCATCTCAATTTGATAGACTGACCACAGTCGATAAAGATCTTTCCTCATTAACCATCATATTAATGGAAGAATACGAATCACTTTCCAGTATTGACGATGCCAGTTTCGATACCTTCGTTACGACACTAGACAACAACTACAATAATTTCACTGAGATCCTCAATAAGGATCAAGATTTATTGCAAGATGCAGAAGCCAAAGAGCTTTTGGGCACAATTTCCACTTCTTTGGAGAATTACAACTCATCACTCAAACAATTGGTGTTGCAAAGGCAAAAGGTAGGTTTTAATGGTTCTTCAGGTTTGAAAGGTCAAATTTCTGCTTTTGGCGAGCAAGTTACTGAAGAAATTTCTTTCTTGAGCCTAGTAAAACAAGAGTTTCTACCAGTACGAGAAGCAGAAAAAAATTATATTTTTGAACCTATTGAAGCCAATAAACAATCCTTTATGGAACGTTTCGACAAATTTAACAAGCGTGTGGTTAATTTTGGTTTAGAAGAGCGTTTTGGCGGATCAATCAATCAATATCTGACCGCGGTACAAAACTTTGATAACGAGAACCAAGTACTGAGTCAGCTACAAAATCAATTTGAAACAGCAAAAACAGAATTCAGCAACACTCGTTTAACCGCAGCCAATTATATGCAACAAGCGGTTGTTGAAGCCCGTCAACAAGCGTCTGCAAGCTCACAACAAGCCAGTATTAGTCTGATTATTGTCAGTATTGCCGTCACTATCATTGCCGCTTTGATGATCGCCAGTATTGGTCGCAGTGTGAACAAGACCCTAACACAGATCATCAGTGATCTTGCCAAGGTGAAAAATGGTGATTTGACGGCGCGTTTATTAGTAAACAGCAAGCGTAACGATGAATTTGATTCTTTATGTGGCTCGGTCAATGAAATGACAACTGGCTTAAGCTCGGTTATTAGCGATGTTGCTAGCACAACACGCGGAGTTAGCAATATGGTAACTGAGTTAAATACCTCAGTGTCTAACATTGCCCACAGTAATCGCTCGGTCAGTGAACAAACCAATTCATTGGCAGCGGCGACGGAAGAAATCTCCACCACCATTTCAAGTATTTCTCATACCACAGAAGACTTAAGCTCACAGTCACAAAATACCTATGAGTCCGCCAAACTTGGTTCCGAAACCATTAGCGGCGCCTTATCAAATCTGTCAACCACCATTGAAGTGGTCAACAAAACCAGCACTCAATTAAATGAGCTAGGTCAGTTGTCCAAAGACATCGATAATGTGATTGCCATGATTAATGATTTGGCTAACCAAACTAACTTGCTTGCCTTAAATGCTGCCATTGAGGCTGCTCGTGCTGGCGAAGCGGGACGCGGTTTTTCCGTAGTGGCCGATGAAGTACGCTCTTTGGCTGAGAAAACGGTGGATGCGACCGCCAAGATCACCGACATAGTTAGTACCATCCAATCTTCAACGCAGAATGCCATCGAGACCATGCAAAATGGTCAAGAGAACCTTCATGCCATTGAAGAATTTAGTGAAAAAGCCGAGCAAGCCATTCGAGAAATTGAGAAAAATGCTCAAACCAGCTCATCCTCTTCCGTTGAGATGGCGCGCTCCATTCAAGAAGTCGCGAAAACCGCTATTCATATGAGCGAGGAGATGGACAAGATTGCACAACAGCTGCAACGAGATAACAACAACATCAACAATATTGAGGGGAATACCCGAGATATCCATAATCAAGTATCGAGCTTGGACGACAAGACCAGCGTCTTTACTACAGATTAAACATCAAGTTCTACTTTTTATTGAATCAAAAAAGCCGGCTTTGCCGGCTTTTTTAATGAGTAGAACCAATCCATCTTAAAGGGCTGCGTACTCTTTTTCCCAACGTTTTGCTTCTTTCTTAGAAGGGCTACCCAAAGCATTTACGGCTGTGCGCATACGAGCCCGGGAAATATCTGACCCTAAAATCGCCATAGCATCAAAGACGGATACTGAAGCCGTTGTGCCAGAAATAGCAACAAACAAAGGTGCAAAGAAATCTTTAGGCTTGATCTCCATAGCTTGCGCTAAGGATTTCATTTCGTTAAAGATGTTGTCTTTTTCCCATTTGTTCAATGCTTCTAAGCGCCATAAAGCACACTGCATGGCTTTACGTAACACCTCTTCTTCCATCTTAATACTGGAAAAATCTTCTTTGGTTAACGGCAATAAACCTTTTAGAAAGAAACCTGCTACATCCGCTACATCCGAGAAAGTCTCCACTCGCGGCATCACTAAGGGCAGAATTTTCATCAGGTACTCTGGGTTCAACGCCCACTCCATGTATTTCTGAGCAAAGCTTTCAGGTGTCAAGTTTTCACGAATCCACATGCCATTCAACCAGCTTAGCTTCTCAACATCAAAAACCGGGCCACCCAGTGAAACACGTTGAATATCGAAATGCTCAATCATCTCTTCGAGAGAGAATTTCTCACGTTCATCCGGCATGGACCATCCCATACGACCTAGGTAATTAATAACGGCTTCCGCCATATACCCCATGCGTTGATAGTACAAAATACTGGTTGGATTTTTACGTTTTGATAATTTGGATTTATCTGGATTGCGCAACAAAGGCATGTGACATAAGGTCGGCATTTCCCAGCCGAAGTATTGGTACAACAAAATATGTTTAGGCGCCGAATTAATCCATTCCTCACCACGAATAACATGGGTGATTTTCATCAAGTGATCGTCGACAACATTAGCAAGATGATAGGTTGGCATGCCATCGGCTTTTAAAAGCACTTGCATGTCCACCTGGGCCCAATCAATCTCTATGGTGCCGCGTAGCATATCATGCACCACACACACCCCTTCTTCAGGCACTTTCATACGGATGACATAAGGCACTCCAGCATCCAACTTGGCTTGAACTTCTTCTGCTGTCAGTTTAAGGGCGCGACCATCGTATTTTTGCGGTAAACCTTGCTCTTTTTGGTCGGCGCGCATTTGGTCTAACTCTTCTGGCGTTTCAAAGGCGTAAAAGGCATGACCTTTTGCAACCAATTCCCGAGCGTATTGACCATAGATATCACCACGTTCACTCTGACGATAAGGACCATACTCCCCGCCTACATCTGGACCTTCTGCCCAATCTAAGCCTAACCAACGCAAAGCATCCAAAATCATCTGTTCTGATTCAGGCGTACTACGAGTTTGGTCCGTGTCTTCAATACGCAAAATGAACTTACCACCCATTTTACGAGCGAAAGCCATATTAAAGAGTGCAATGTAGGCCGTTCCAACGTGAGGATCACCTGTTGGAGACGGAGCAATACGTGTTCTTACCTCAGACATAAATTTCTCAATTATCCACTTGCTGAAAAATGTGCCTATTATAAGCATCTCCCTTTCGTTGAGTAAGGGGCTATCACCATCTTTTCCTAAGTAGCAGAAGTTTTTCTCTTCTCTTTTATGTGCTTTCCAGCAACCATAGCCTGCATGTAGTGATATCACGCACCAATGTACTACTCATCTTCCCTTTAATCGCACAAAAATAAAACACTCCTTCCTCAGCAAGGACAAACCGTGAGTCACATCAGGGTTATGACTAAAAAAACTAAAAAAAATAATACGCTTCCCCTCCCAACAGCGATGAATAAAGGAGCTTAGAAGCAGATGAAATCAATATAAGTATTATTTATGCCCTGTTATGTTCCTTTCTTTGAACAAAATTTGCACTAAATTAAAACATTTATGCCTAAATGGTCTGTTTATTGCTTGTTATGCCCTTAAAAACAACATTATTAACTACTAGGAGGGAATAGGATGCTGCTAAAACCCGGTACCATACTCATAGCTGCACTACCCTATTACGCTAGAATTGCTATTATGCTTTTGCTCGGCCTGGTTTGTATTTCAGCTTTGTATTGGTCGTTTCTTCAACCGCAGGCAAATACTCTGATTTTAATTGGTACGGGCTTGTTGATGTATTTTGCCATGTCAGCCAACTATTTGACGCGGCAGCGTATCAGAGAACTCAATCATCATCTTAAAGATTTTGATACCGATCAGGTATTAGAACTGTCCTACAATGATAAAGAGTTCAATCAACTGGCCAGTAAAATCAACAGTTTATTGCGTAACATTCATCGCAAACAACACCTACTCAAAAGCTGCTCTCAAGAGACACAATACACAGCCAATGAATTGCATAATTCGTCCAATAAAGTGGCGCACGGTGCCGAACAGGAACATCAGGCGTTGGACTCCTTGGTCAATGAAAGCACAAAGATGAGTTTGGCCATTAATGACATCTTAACTCACGTTCAAAGCACCTTGGATACCGCGCACCAAACCCATCGCCAATCAGAGGAAGGGCAAGTTGCGCTTGACAATTTACGCCAGCAAATCACCAGCATGCATACAACGGTAACAAACAATCAAACACAAATGCAGGAGCTGATTGAAACAACGGAGAAAATCAAAAATTTCGTCGCCACCATAGAACAAATCACCTCACAAATTAATTTATTGTCCCTCAATGCCGCGATTGAATCAGCTCGAGCAGGTGAAGCAGGTCGCGGCTTCGCTGTGGTAGCCAATGAAGTCAGAGAACTGGCATCACGAACAGAAGTGGCCGCTCAAGATATAGATTTGATGGTAAACTCGATTGCTTCTCAAGTGCATACCTCTGAAAAAACCAGCCTCAAGTTAATCGACTTCGCTAATCAAGCCTCACTAGGATCAGAAGAAGCCAGCATGGCTTTATCCGAAATATATCAAGCCGCCCAATCCACACAAAGTGAGGTAAAGCAATCATTAGAAGGAATCAGTGAATTTCAGTTCACCAACAATCAAATGTCAGAACGACTTAAAGACATAGCTGAGGTCAGTGAACAACACAGTAAAGCCAGTAAAGACGCAAAAGACATGGTCAAATATTTGGAATGGTTGTCATCGCGCTTGGATCAAAAGGAAGCCTTACTATGAATATTATCTTACTGCTTATTACGACCTGCTTTGCCATCATTGGTTTGGCCTTGATCCGACACACCTATGCAAGAACACAAGCCAAGCAACGCACCATAGATGGCATTCAAGGGGTAAACCATTTTGTTGAGTTAATCAAACTAACCCAGCAACATAGGGGAATGCATTCTGGCTACTTAAATGGCAACACAGACTTCAAAAGCAAATTGACCGCACTGGAAAAAACCATTCAAGCGGAATATGAACAGCTGCTAAATTTTGAACAAAAACACCGCTACCCAAGCCAATTAAGCATTCAATTCACCCATAAGCAATGGCAACGACTCTTGCAAAAAGAAGACTTACAAAGCAGCCAAAGCTTTCAACTTCATACTAGTCTGATTAACCGTCAGTTAGAGGCTTTGTGGGATTTAGCAGATGAGTTTGCCTTAACTACTAATCGCCAACAGAAGGTACGTCTCACCTCCCAACAATTAGTAAAAACCTTACCCGAATTAGCCGAAGCCATAGGACAAATTCGAGCGCTAAGCATACAAGTGGCGAGCAAACAGGATTTAAGTTCCGACAAAAAATTGCAGCTGATTTTCACCTTGAGCAAAATCTCAGAACACCATAGCCAATTAAGACAAGTACTCCCCACTGACAGCAATCAGGGGTTACAAGCGTTTGTTGCAGACATTAAAAACAGTGTCGAACATGACACCTTAAGCCAGCGAGACCCTGACAATCTATTTCAAGAAGCTAGTCAGATTATTAACCAACTATTTGCTTTTATAAATAATCGCTTACATCAGTTAAAAGAAAACCTTCACTGATACTTAAGTTTGGATAAGCGAAAACCCAGAGACACATCGGTTTTCAAGGTCACTAGGGAGCGGGACAAAATGCATTGTTCATAATTGCCCGCTAACTGCTTTTGGATACGTTCAGGAAATCGAGAGTGTTGCGCATAAATGGCTTCTATTGTGTTGGCTTGCGCCAGAATGTTCAGCGCTGTTTTCGGACCAATGCCTTTCACTCCAGGAATACGGTTAGTGGTATCACCTACTAATGCCCAATAATCCACTAACTGTTCCGCTTCCACACCGTATTTCCCTGGCACCCAAGCTTTGTCATAACCCAACTTAGCAAAGTAGTCATATTGCAATATGTATTCGTTTGACAATAGCTGGGTGAAACCTTTGTCAGTGGACACTATGTAGGCTTTCATCTGATTTCGAGCGGCTTTTACCGCCAGCGTTGCAATCAGATCATCGGCTTCCCAGCCTTCCATGCGCAAACAAGGAAAATGGTTATAGCGAAATACTCTTGCAAATTCTTCCAAGGCATCTAATAAGGTATCGTCCATCGGCACTCGGCCCAGCTTGTATTCGGGATAGACTTGATGGCGCCAGGTTTTACCACTTGAATCAAACACAACCACAGCATAATCAGGCGAGAATTGTTTGGCCAACTTAACAAGTGCATCGATCGAGATACTCTGAGTTCGTTCAATTCGCCTTTGAGTATCTTGTTCTGATTCCAAAGCCGCATACAAACGACGAATCAGGTTTAAACCGTCAATAATAAGTAATGATTTCGCCACACAAATACCCTATATTTCAAAATTTCTCGGTATGCTTATAGGGTAACATGACGACATAAACATCACGATCTAACCACAAGAATTAAAAAGGACAGTCATATGCAAACGACCCAACAGATGCTCACAGGGCTTATTCTGAGTGCCATTTGTCAACCCCTGTTGGCAGACCCTATTACGGCTGTTATCGGTTTAAACAGCAGCCAAATTGTGGAAGACAATAAGCAACTTAGTCTTACTCCCGTTGTCGGTAGCCTATTGCCACTTACCACCGACTTTCGCCCTTTAAGCTATCAAGACCAATCTTCCCAAAATCAGTGGTTTCATCAAATACAGCATCAAGTTCGAGTTGAGCATAAACAAAGAGAACTGAGTTTTACTGGCAAACTCGTTAAGGTCGACCTAGGTCAACAGCAATTCACACTGCTGGTCGATAGCCGTCCCCTACAGCTACCAATAGATGACTTTTATCTACTACCACTTGAACAGCAGCCACTGCCTCAGAACAATCTTGAGGTTCCAGTAAGTTACCAAACTGAACAATTGTCTTGGTTGCCTCAACTCAGTCTGATTTTTCATGGCAACAAAGTCACCCTTGCCCAACAAGCCTTATTGCAAAACCATGCCAACCAACCACTGATAATAGACAAAGGCTTACTGCATTATTCCCATCACGAAACCATGCCTCAACTTAAAATGGAACGCACCATGACCTTAATGGATTCAGCGGCGCCTCAAGTAACTTACCAAGACAATGAGGCGAGTTTTAAGCTTACTGAACAAATTGAAATCGCACCTTATGGTAAATTGCTTTATCCCCTACCGAGCAGCGAATTACCAATCAAGCACCACCAACACATCGCCCAACAGTTCACTCACGCAAGCCAAACAGGCAGTATTGCACTGGACTTTAACAATCAGTTGAGCTTTACCCTTAATCAAGACAGCATGCCGGGTACGTACAAAACATTTTGGCAACGGGATGGTCTGCTAATACCAGCCAAGGTCACGTCTTTTGAAACCATGCGAGAAGGACAAGAGGTTCAAGTCATAACCAATAAAAGCCAAACGATAAAAGGCCAACTCACCTTGGTCAGTGCCACATCAAAACAACTGCCCAGCCGTCAAATGTGGCGTTTAACGGTTAAAAATCTTGATAAAAAGTCCGCTGAATTTGCCCTCACGCAAAGCACCAATGGCGTATTAGACATAATTCAAGGCAATGGAATCCAAAAAGTGTCAGCCAACAGTCTTTTGATTGCTGGAAAATTAAATCCCAACCAAGAAAAAGTCATCAACTATACTTTGCAGGTGAATAAATAACAGCATTTAGGGGGGTTAACAGGACAAGGCAATCTAATAAAGACTCATGCTTGCTATAAGTTTTCACATTAAAAGACTATTTAAAGCATTTCGTTATGATATGGTCAGTAGTCATAATAGATATAGCGAAAATGGCACTGCAACCCGACCGAAAGTTACGCTAGTATTATAACTAAATTTCATACTATGGGCCTACAGAAATCTATGAAAAAGCATATTATCTCATCTTTGATCACAGCAGCCGTTCTGTCCAGCACTGTAACACATGCTGAAAGCATCTACGAAGTTTACAAACTGGCAAAACAAAATGACCCAGGTCTTAGAGCTGCAGCGGCCACTTATCAAGCGGAAAAAGAAGGGGTCACTGTCACTAAGGGTAACCTTTACCCACAAATCAGTTTCAGCGGCAACCTTGGTTACACCAATATAGACAGCCCTTCTGTGGAATACAATAACAATTCCAACACCTTATCCTTAGAGTTGAATTACCCTATTTACTCACCAGCACTTGACTATGCGGTTGACGCAGTTGAAATCAGCAGTCAAAGTTCAGGCGTCAGTTACGAAAATTCTGAAGAAGATTTGGCACTGACCACCCTAAACGAATACTTCAACCTATTGATCGCTCAATCAACGTTACAAACCACTGAAGCCTTGGTGAAGAGTACTGCCAGTCAGCTTGATCGTGCCAAAAAACAATACGAAGTGGGTTTGGCGTCCATTACAGATCTACAAGATGCTCAAGCCGAATACGACTCAGTACGTGTCAACGAACTAAGCGCACGTTCTAGTGTTGCCTACGCTCAAAAAGCCTTATACCAAAGAACAGGACGGGTCATAGAAAGCATCCCAACCTTATCAGCTGATTATCCAATTGAGCTAGACCCCAATATGACTGTGGAAAGCTTAATCGCTAAGGCGCGAAAAGATAACAAAGAGCTCCAGATTCTTAGTCTCTCGGTTGACAGTGCAGAAAATAACGTCAACATTCAAAAAGCCAATGGTCGTACTCCCACCTTCTCGATTGGCGGCTCTATTTCACGTACCGATAATGACTACAGTATTACCACTCAATCATTGACCAGTGGTGCAACCAACACATCGGCCGTGTCACTCAGTGTTAGCATTCCTCTTTACAGTGGTGGTGCCATCAACGCATCTGTTCGTCAAGCCTCTGCCCAAGCGGAATCTGCCATTGAACAAAGAGCCAGCACCCTACAATCTATTGAACTAAACATTCGTAGCTTGTACCTTGATTTGCAAACCTCTGTTGCACAGATCGCCGCACAGCGACAGTTAATACGTTCACGTCAAAGTGCCTTAGAGGCGACTCAAGCAGGCTATGATGTGGGTACACGTAATTTAGTTGAGCTCTTAGCAGCGCAGTCTAACCTATACGATGCGCAAAACACTTACGAACAATATCGTTACAACTTTGTGCTGCAACAACTTAGATTGCTAGAAGCCACTGGAGACCTCACAGAAAGCAAGATCAAAGAATTGGATAGATGGTTAGTGGCGAAAAACTAACCCCTCTTCATAATAGGCTCAAAAAAGCGCAACATGATGTCATGTTGCGCTTTTTTGTTTATGTATCGACTCAACTCTAGAGTTTAACGACTAATCAACTTTTCACGCTTGGTAAAGCGCGTTAACACCTTATACAAACCATGAGCATCATGGCTGCCTGCCAACTCACGAATCGAATGCATACCAAAGGTCGGCAAACCGATATCTATGGTTGGTACCCCAATCTCACCCGATGTAATTGGACCAATGGTACTGCCACACCCCATGTCACTGCGTACCACGAAAGTTTGTACATCATAATCTTCTTGCGCCGCCACATCACGGTAGATACTGGCTGTTTCACTGTTCGTTGCGTAGCGCTGATTGGCATTCACCTTGATTACAGCGCCTTTGTTAATAGCAGGAGCGTGATTATTATCATGACGGCTGGCATAGTTAGGATGCAAGGCATGGGCGTTATCCGCAGACACCAACATAGAACGCTGCACAGCCTGTACAAATTGCTCAGGATTGGGTGTTAAGCGACGTAATACATCCTCTAAGAAAGGCCCATTAGCGCCGCAAGCGGACAAACTACCTATCTCTTCATGATCGGTACAAATCAACAAGCTTGGACGTTCGTTGTTAGCACTTAACAAGGCTTGTAACCCCACATAACAACTCAACAAGTTATCCAGCCTTGCCGAACAAATGTATTCTTTGTGCAAACCCACCAAGGCGGCTGGTTGCGTGTCATATAGGCTTAACTCAAAATCTAGAACCTGTTCTACTGCTAAATCTTCATACTGCTTTTGCAATTGCTCTAATAGCATTTGCTTGAGATCAAACTCATTATCCGCACCACAGAGAATCGGCAAAATCTCTTCTTGTGGATTAACAGAAAAGCCTTCATTTACTTTACGATTCAGGTGAATCGCCAGATTAGGCACCACTGCAATCGGTTCTTTAAAATCGATTAAGCGACTTTCAATATCGCCAGATCGAGTTTTAAAGGTGACTCGACCCGCAATCGATAAATCACGATCCAACCAAGTGTGCAGTAATACGCCACCGTACACTTCAACACCAAGCTGATGATAGCCAAAACGATCCACATGCGCGTTAGGTTTCAACTTCAAACAAGGACTGTCCGTATGGGCACCAATCATGCGCCAACCGGTTTGACTGACATCCAAAGTCGGTGTGGTAAAAGCAATTAAGGAAGATTCATTGCGAGTAACAAAATACTTGCCCCCCTCTTCAATCACCCAATTATCCTCTTCAAACAGCTCCTCATAACCTGCTGCTAGTAACTCTGAACGCATGCTATCAGTGGCATGAAAGGGAGTTGGTGACACTTGTAAGAAGGACAATAAGCTGTCATTAAATTTTGAATATTCCATATTTTTCCATAAGCAAAATGTTACAAAAGTGACTTTTTCACACTTAAGCTGGCCATACAGCCCAGTGTCTAATATGATTTTAACAATGATGTACTAAATAAACAGAGAGACACGACACCGGATGAACTTAAAACGCCTCATGCTTTGCCTGGTAACAGGCTATACTTTTGCCGTCTCCCCGGTATTCGCTTATCAAGAGTTACAGCCGCCTCATGAATACGATGACGTTTCACGAGAATTGGTTGAAATGCTCGAAGGCATTCATTACAACCGTCCTCATATTGATGACGCCATCTCCTCTATGGCCTTCGATTATTACATCGATGCCCTAGATCCAACCAAAAGTTTCTTTCTGCAAAGTGACATAGACGAATTGGAGCAATACCGTTATCAATTCGATGACGCACTTCGCGATGGAAACACTCAGGTGGCCTACACCATTTACAATCTCTACCTGAAACGCTTTGAAAAACGTCTGCAAGACTTGCAAGCTAATTTGCCTGACATGGTGAAAAACTTCAATTATGAAATTGATGAAAGCTTAAATAATGACCCTGATAATCAACATTGGGCAAAAAGCATGGTGGAATTGGACGATTATTGGCGTAAGCGTCTTAAAAATCGTGCCCTCATTCTCAAAATGAATGGCGAAGATCCAGACAAAATTGTTTCTGTTTTGGAACGTCGCTACAAAAATCAATTAAAACAAGTGGATCAAACGGATGCGGTAGACGTCTTCCAAACCTTCGCTAATGCCGTCACGGCAGCGCTTGATCCTCATACCACCTACTTTGCCCCGCGCGCCTCAGAAACCTTTAACATCAATATGAGTTTGTCCCTAGAAGGCATAGGTGCGGTTTTGCAAATGGACGACGACTACACCAAAGTCGTGCGTTTGGTTCCCGGTGGCCCGGCAGCCACCCAAAGTGACCTGGCTCCCAATGATCGTATCATTGCCGTTGGCCAAGAAGATGGCCCTATGGTTGACGTAGTGGGCATGCGTTTAGACGACGTGGTAGACATGATTCGTGGCGAACGTGACACCACAGTTCGCTTAGAAATTACCCCCAGCAAAGGCAATACCCAAGCCAGCAAAGTCATCAACATAGTACGCAAAAAAGTCAAACTGGAAGATCAATCCGCGAAAAAAGAAATTGTCGAAGTAGAACGTGGTGGCGAAACCTACAAGGTTGGCGTCATTACCCTGCCAACCTTTTACTCGGATTTCGCTGCCATTCAAGCGGGAGAAAAAGATTATAAAAGCTCTACCCGTGATACTAAAAAACTGATTGAAGAACTGCGTAAAGAAGACATTTCTGCGCTGATCCTGGATTTACGTAATAACGGTGGCGGTTCATTACAAGAAGCCAACGCCCTAGCAGGCCTTTTTATTCCTTCTGGCCCAACCGTGCAAATTCGTGATCAAAGTGGCCGTGTGACTCCCCTTGGCGATTCTGACCCAAGCATCACTTACAGCGGTCCTATGGCAGTACTGGTAAATCGTATGAGTGCCTCGGCATCAGAGATTGTGGCAGGCGTGTTACAAGATTACGGCCGCGCTTTAATCCTAGGTGACCAAACCTTTGGTAAAGGCACAGTGCAAGTACTACAAGAAATGGACAAAGGTCAGCTAAAAGTCACGCAAGCCAAGTTCTACCGCGTATCAGGTGAAAGTACACAACACAAAGGTGTCATGCCAGACATTATGTTCCCCTCTTTGATTGATAAAGAATCGGTGGGTGAAAGTGCACTGGATAACCCTTTGCCTTGGGATAAAATCCACGAAACCCGCTACCCTGTGTACTGGAACATGCCAGCTTATTTACCAATTTTGACACCGCGTCATGAGGCCAGAATGGCAAAAGATCCCAACTTCGTCGCCATTAATGCGCAAATTGCGGATTTTAAAGAGCAAGTGGAAAAATACAAAACCATCTCTTTACAAGAAAGTAAGCGTGAACAACTCAGAGAAGAGAACGACCAACGTGATTTAGATCGAGAAAACACACGCCGTAAGGCGTTGGGGTTAGACACTTTGGCTTCAGTAGATGACATCGAACCCATTGAAGAAGACACCTACGCCAAAGAAGCGTCTGAAATTCTGCTCGACTTTATTGCCACCAATCAAATGGCGCAAAAACAAGCGGAAAAACAAACTGCTCAAAAATAATCTATTCTAACGACTAGGACACAAGCCCTTGGCTTGTGTCCTGCTTTGATGTAAGACTGACACTCCCATGGCAAAAGCGTCCACCGACCGTAATACCATCGATCTATTTGGCAAATCTCCCGGCCGTCCTAGAACCAGCAATCTATCTCGCAAAGATCAACTTAAACACAATAAACGAGCACAACGCCAAAAAGAGAAAGCCCTCGGCATGAAGCGTTTGGAAGTCATAATTGATCAAGACACCCTAGACTTACTTGATCAATTATGTGAGAACTCAGGATTAAAACGCGCTGAATGGTTAACCCAGCAGATTCAAAACAGCGCCAAAAAGCTCAAAAAGCGCCCGCTAAAAGCCGCTAAATAAACTGACCAAGAAAAGCTACCAATAGCCTTGCCAAGAAAAGCCGCCATTGCCAATAGACTTTTGCTATACTGTTCGGCCATTTCATTTGATCGAACATGGCTTTATGGCAAAACTCTATTTTTATTACTCAGCGATGAACGCGGGCAAATCCACCGTGCTTCTACAATCGGCACACAATTATCAAGAACGAGGTATGCAGGTTCTACTGCTCACCGCGGCCATTGATGATCGCTTTGAAACGGGCAAAATTGCCTCTCGCATCGGTATTTCAGCACAAGCCAGTCTGTTTGATAAAACGACCCAAATCGCCGAACTGATTCGGTCTGAGAACAAGCAAGAAGCTCTCAGCTGTATTCTCATCGACGAAGCGCAATTCTTAACCAAAAAACAAGTTTATGAATTATCCGAAATTGTCGATAAAATGGGCATTCCGGTTTTGGCCTTTGGCATTCGTACCGACTTCCAAGGAGAATTGTTCGAAGGCAGCCAAGCCTTATTAGCTTGGTCAGACAAACTAATAGAGTTAAAAACCGTGTGTCACTGTGGCAGCAAAGCCACTATGGTGATTCGCGTAAACGAGCAAGGAATTCCTGTAAAGGAAGGGGCTCAGGTAGAAATTGGTGGCAATGACCGCTATTTATCTGTGTGCCGAAAACACTTTAAAGAAGCTGTGAGAGATTGATTATGTGGTTTAAAAATGCCCAAATATTCCAACTAAGTGACACGGAATCATTGGATACCAATGAGCTGATTCAAAAAATACCCGAGTTTCCATTACAGGAATGTGGTTCTCAGGAAGAATTTTCCTTCGGCTGGTTGCCCCTGATTCGTAACAGTGAACAATGGAGTTTGGCGAGCGACCGCTGTCTTTTGTTTCGTGCCGGAAAAGAAGAAAAAGTCTTACCATCTGCCGTCGTGCGTGAAGAACTGGAAGCCAAAGTGGCTGAGATCGAACTGATCGAAGGTCGCAAAGTCGGCCGCAAAGAAAAAGGCGACATGAAAGACGAACTGGTCTTCTCTTTGCGCCCGAAAGCCTTCTCTAAACGTTCTGATATTTGGGCCTACATTGACTTAAATGCCAAGATTTTGGTACTGAATAGCACCAATGCAGGCATGACAGAATTACTTTTTAAACAGTTGCAAACCACCCTTGGCAGCTTCCCAATGACCCCTTTACAGGCACAAGTGTCACCCGCTGGCCTAATGACCGACTGGCTAACGAAAAATGACGTACCAGCTAGCCTAGAAACCGGTGAAGAATGCGAAATCCAAGACAGCTCAGAAGACAAAGCCAGCATCCGCTTTAAAGCGTTAGAACCGCTTTCTGAAGACGTCACCCGACATCTTGAACAAGGCATGTCCGTGAAAAATCTGGCGCTGCGTTGGACAGATAAAATGAGCTTTGTGCTACACGATGATCTCACCTTACGTAAGATCAAATTTGACGACGCTCTAAAAGAAGCCGCTTTCAACGATTCTCAAGGGGGTGGCCTATCGGATATGGACGCAAACTTTTCTTTAATGTCATTAACCATGAGAGAGTTTTTTGCGTCATTCAGCAACTGGTTTGAGATCAAATAGCCCCTCTCAAACTCAAGTGTTATCTTACTCCACAAGCCTTTTCCACAGATTGCGTGGATAAGCTTGGGGAGAAAGCTCGGCAAGCCAGATAAGCTGGTATTGCGCCCTAAATAGCACACTAATTAGCCAGCCTTTCACAAGGCATTTGCGTGCCAATCTTGTATAGCGAGTGGATAAATGACAAAACTCAAGCAAGAACAACAGATAGCCAAAAAAGTCACCTTGGTCGGTGCTATTTGGGATGCCCTGTTGGGCCTTGCCAAAATTCTTGCGGGTCATTTTTCTCACTCCAATGCTCTGCTGGCCGATGGCATTCATTCCTTGTCTGATCTGGTCACAGACATCTTTGTCTACTTCACTTCTGCCAATGCCCGCCGTGGGCCAGACGAAAATCATCCTTATGGGCATTTACGCTTTGAAACCCTTACCACAGTCGCATTAGGCTTCATCTTGATGTTAGTCGCAATTGGCATTGCCTTTGACGCCTTTGCTAGTGAAGGGCAAAACGCCCAATTTACTTGGTACGGTTTGGCCGCCATCCTCATCACCATAGTGGTTAAAGAAGGCATCTTTCATTACACCAAACTGGCAGGTGAAAAGATTCAGAGCAAGATGCTGATCGCCAATGCCTGGCACAGTCGCAGTGATGCTTTGTCGTCCGTGGCGGTATTGGCGGGTTTAGTGGGTATTTATCTGGGCATTCCTTGGGCCGATCTCGCCGCCGCAGTGGTTGTGGCCTTGCTGATTGCCAAAATGGCCATTGGCATGATCTGGGAAAACCTTGCTGAATTGGTGGATACCGCACCCGATCCAAAGCTGATGGCGCAAATAAAAGACACGGCGAAT